>JAYVDE010000258.1:0-14552 GCA_043749575.1 Burkholderiaceae bacterium
TCGGCGCGCAACAACTGGAGCCGCAGCTGTCGGTCACCCGCGCCTGGCGCTTGGTGAAGTTCATCGACAACGGCATGTTGACGATGACCAAGTGCAGCAAGTGCGGCGGTCACTTCGTCACCCACCCGCACGAGATTGCCCGCCACTATGTCTGCGGCCTGTGCAACCCGCCGGCACGCGCCGGCAAGGGCCGCCATGCCGGGGCGATCCGCCTGCCCAGCGCGCAGGAATGTCTGACGGACTGATATCGACCGCGGCGGCCGCGGCCGCCGCGGCGGCGTGTGCTGCCGCTTCTTGCCGCGCTGAGCTGCAGTTTGATCGGCGACACTAGGCCACCTCAACGCAGCGCCAGCTCATGCAACTCGCGGACAACGGCAACACCGGCGCGGCTTGGTCACGCGAGATGATGGCCGGTTGCGCGGGCGCACTGACGGTGTTGCCGGTGGTCCTCACCCTCGGATTGCTGGCCTTCTCGGCCTTGGGCGCGGCCGCATCGCAGGTGGCGCTGATCGCCGCGTTTGTGACGGCCAGCCTGGGCAGCGTTGTTCACGCCGCGATCAGCCGCACCCGGCTGCCGGTGGCGGGGCCAAGCTTGGCCACCGCGCTGACCTTGGCCACCCTCGTCATCCAGCTGGTGGCCGACCCGCGGCTGGCGCCGGCCACTGCCACAGGCGTGCAGAACATCGTTGCACTGTGCGGGTTGGCGGTATTGCTGAGCGGTGCGCTGCAGGTCGGCTTTGCGCTGCTCGGCTTGGCCCGCCTGGCCCGACTCGTACCACAGCCGGTGCTGGCCGGGTTCATGAACAGTACGGCACTGCTGGTCGTGCTGTCCCAAATCCCGCTGTTGCTCGATTTGCCGCTCAACGCCAGGCTGCATCTTGACAGCCTGGCGCTAGCGCATCCGGCGGCGCTGGCCCTGGGCCTGGGCACCGCCGGCTGCATCTGGCTGATCGCGTGGCGCCGGCCGCAGCTGCCCGCAGCATTGCTGGGGCTGGTGATCGGCACGCTGGTGCATGCGCTGTGGTCGACGCTGGGCGGCGCGACAGCGGCCGGCGCCACCGTCGGCCCACTGCCGTCGGCCTGGCCTTGGCCTCCCGCTGTGCTGCCGCTGCTGGGGCCGGGCGGCAACGATCTGCTGCAGTCGCACGCGCTGCCCTTGGCGGCGATCGCGCTGGCACTGGCCGCCCTCGGTGCACTGGAGTCGTCGCTGAACGTGCGCGCGATGGACCAGATGCTCAACACCCGCCACACCCCCAGCGCGAGCTGGTCGCGCTGGGCTGCGGCAACATGGTCTGTGGCCTGTTGGGTGGCGTGCCGCTGTCGGTCGTCCGCGTGCGGGCCCTGGCCACCCTGCAGGCGGGGGGACGCGGGCGACTCTCGGCGTTGGTGGGCACGGCGGCGCTTGGCCTGCTGTACCTGTTGGGCGGCCCTTTGCTGGCGGTGCTGCCGCTGCCGGTGTTGGCGGGCGTGATGTTGACGGTGGCCGTGGCCCTGGCCGACCGCTGGACGGGGCGCCTGCTGGCACGCTGCTGGGCCGGCGACCGCTCGCGCGACGTGGTGCTGGGCCTGGCCACAGTGGCGCTGGTCGTTGGCACGACCTGGTGGCTCGGCATGGCCGCTGGCATCGGGCTGGGGGTGCTGCTGTCCCTGGTGGCGTTTGCCGCGCGCATGAACCGATCACTGATGCACGACCGCTACCCCGCGTCGGCAAGGCCATCGCGACGCATTTACCCGGCGCCGGTCGAAGCGAGGCTGGGCCCGCTGCGCGAGGGCATCGTCGTTTTCGAGCTCGACGGCGCGCTGTTCTTCGGCAGTGGCGATCAGTTGCTCGACGACGCTGACGCCTTGTCCGTGCGTTACCGATGCCTGGTGCTCGACCTGCGCCGGGTCAGCGCCATTGACGAATCCGGCGCGGTGGCCTTGCAGCAAACGCTGGCGCGCGCCAAGGCCCGTGGCATCCAGGTGCTGCTGGCGGGCTTGATCGACGGGTCGGCTGCGGCGCAGGCGCTGCGAAGCTTCGCCCCGGAGGTGTGCCACGGGCCGCACTGGCCCGACGCCGACCGCGCCATCGAAGCGGCCGAACAGCGTCTGCTGGCGGACATGGGGCCTGACGACGATGTGCGCGCGATGGCGGAAGTGCCGCTGGCCGCAGCGTCGCTGCTGGCCGGATTGGACGCCGCGCAGGTGGCTGTCGTTGCCGTGCATCTGCAGACACGCCACCTGGCGGCCGGCGAGGCCTTGTTCGCCGAAGGCGACGCTGGCGACCGGCTCTACCTGGTGAGCCAGGGCTCGGTGAGCATCCTCAGCACGTCCGATTCACACGGCCGCACGCAGCGTTACCTGAGCGTGTCGCCGGGCATGATGATCGGCGAAACGGCCATGCTCGACGGTGGCGGGCGCACGGCCGGCGCGGTGGCCGACGCGCCCACCGTTGTTCATGCGTTGACGCTGGGCGCGCTGGACGAGATCGGCCGCACGCACCCTGAGGTGGCCACGCGGCTGTACCGCAACGTGGCGCTGCACTTGTCGCAGCGTTTGCGCGGCGCGGCGAGCGCTTGGCGCACCAGCGCGCGCTGAGCGCCTGTGAGGGCGGCGCGCGCTGAGCGCCTGTGGGGACGGTTTCCAAGGCCTCAATGAGCGGCCTGCGGCCCGCCGCGCCGCCGCTGCGCGGCGACGATGCCGCGAAAGTCCGGTAGGGCCTGGATCAGCCGGTCGCGGTCGGCGGCATCGGTCAACTCGGCAGCGCGCGCGTGTACGTCGGCGTACAACTGTTCGAGCATCGCTGTGGCGCGTGCGTCGTCCAAGATCTCGAGCACTTGCTGGCAGGTCCAGCGCATGCCGAGGGTCTCGTGGGCGGGGATGTCGGCCAGGTCGCTGGCCAGCCGGTCCAGCAGCGCATTCACCGTCGACAGCGCCGCCTCGATCTGGCCAAGGCGGCACTCGCACAGTGCCAGCTGGGCGTCAAGCATGCACGCTTCGAGCGTCTCATCCAGGGTCTGGTGCAGGGTCTGCGCCTGGGCACAGCACTGCAAGGCAGCCTGCAGGTTCCCCAGTTCGAGTTGCACGCTACCGCTGTACCGCAGCGTCACCGCCTCCTTGCCGCGGTCGCCGGTGGCGCGAAAGTTGACCAGGCACTGCGCGTGCCAACGGATCGCCGTGGCGGGGTCACCAAGGGCCTGGGCGGCCAGGGCCAGGTGCAGTTGGCCCCTGGCCACACCCAGCCGCGAGCCGATGGCGTGGGCCAGGGCGCGACTGCGTTCGCCCCAGGAGGCCGATTCGTCCCACTGTCCCAGGGCGGAAGCAAGGGACGCAAGGTTGTCCAGCGCCCCCAGCTGCAGGCGCGGCTTGCCCAGTGTCTCGCCCCGCGAAAGCACCGCCGCCAGGGTGACGCGGGCCTCGTCAAGGCGGCAGAGCCGCTGCGAGACCATCGCCGACAAGGTCAGCAGTTGGGCCTCGGTCTCGGCCCGCCTGGAATCCGGCTGGATCTTGCCGGCCCACGGCAGGCCGATCTCAAGATGCCTGGTGGCGCCTGGGTAATCCTGTCTGGCGAGGTGCAACCACGCCAGCTGGCCCTGCGCCATGGCTGCCCACTGCGCCGCTGCGCAACGTTCGGCCAGCTCAAAGGCCTGCCGGGACAGTCGCTCCGCTGCGTTGGCGTCGCTGCGGCGGTCGGCCAGCAGGGCTTGGATGAACAACAGTTTGGCTTGGCGCGCGTCGTTGGGATGGCGCTCGAGCAAGGCGGCCATCTCGGCCATCAGCCTGTCCTGGCCGGGTCGGTCGCCCACGGTATCGGCAATGCGGTCCAGCTTGTCCAGAAGATCAAAGCATCGTCGGGGCTGCGACCCGTCCAGCAAGGCCAGTGCGCGGCGCAGCCACGAGGCCGCAGCCGCGTTCGCGAAGCGGTTGTGCGCCTCATCGCCCGCCTGCTCAAAGCAGTTGATCGCCAGCGCCGTTTCGCCGGCGCGCTCGGCATGTTCACCGGTCATGGCCAGAAACTCGGCGCCGCGACCCGCCGTGTGCGCGGTCAACCAACGCGCCACTGCGCCGTGGCCGAGGCGGCGCTCGGCCTTCAACAGCGTGTCGTAGGTCACCTGGTGCAACAGGTGGTGGTCGAACTGGCGCTCGGCGGTGCCTTCGAAATCGCTTCGGCCGTGGGCATGCACAAACCCCGCGCGCTGCAGCGCCGGCAAGGCCTGCGGCGCGTGGGGGTCGAGGGCTTGCAGCGCGTCATCCCAAAAAACATGGCCAATGACACTGGCCTGGCGGGCCGCCAAGCGCTCGCCGGCGGGCAAGGCGTCCAGGCGGGCCTGCAACAGGCCGACCAGCGTGCCCGGCAGGCGCGCCTTGTTCAGCCGCTCGGCGTGCAGCGTCCAGCGCGTCCCGCCATCTGGGCGTTCAGGTGGGCGTTCAGACAGGCGGTCAGGCGGGTCGTCATCGGCGGCGTCGACCACGATGATGCCGTCGTCGACCAAGCGGCGGACCAACTCTTCCATGTAGTACGGGTTGCCCTCGGCCTGGTCGACGATGAGCGCGGTCAAGGTGGTCGGCACCTCGTCCAGGCGCTGCAGCAGCGCCCGCGCCAATTCGTCGCTGTGCGCCGCGGCCAGCGGGCTCAGCATCACCAGCGAGTCGGGCGTGCCCCAGTCGGGCCGGCGCGTCAGCAGCGCGGGCCGGCCAGTCATCAGCAGCGCCAGCGGCAATTCAGCCGCATGCGCCAGCAGGTGCTGCAGCAGGTCCAGCGAGCTGTCGTCGGCCCAATGCAGGTCTTCGACGAGCAGCACGGGCAGTGCAGCGCTGTTTGCCGCCAGTGCTTGCAGGTAGGCCAGCAGCGCGGCCAGGGCCTGGTCGCGCAGTGAACGCGGGTCGAGGCCGTGCACCTGCGGGCTGCCGCTGAAATCAAGGCCGGACAACTGACCCATCAGCTGCGCTTGTCGTTCGCCGCTTTCGTTGAACCACGGGCTCAGGCCCTCGACCACCTTGCGGCGGGCGATGTCAGCACTGTCGTTGTCGGCCACGCCGCACTGGGCGGCCAGCAGGCTGCGCAGCAGGCCCCAGGGGCGCAGTGCGCCGTCAGGCTGCGCGCGCACGGTCAGCAGGCGGTGGCCGGACGGGTCGGCGCTCAGCGCGGCCATCAACTCGCGCAGCAGCCGGCTCTTGCCAAGGCCGGCATCACCGACCAGTGTCATGGCTTGCAGCTGCCGGGTATCGCGGGCACGCAAGACGGCGTCCAGCAGCCGCTGCAACTCGGCTTGCCGGCCCACCATCGGCGTGTTCAGACCCTGCAAGCCGCGCTCGACGCCGCTGAAGCTGCGGTCCAGCGCCGCGCGCACCAGGTAGGTCAACATCGGCGCGTCGACGCCCTTGACCTGCAACGGCAGCTGCGGCTCGACCTCGAACAGCCCACGCACCTGGCTCCAGCTGTCGTGGCTGATGCGCAGCGATCCCGGCGGCGCACTCTGCTCCATGCGCGCGGCGATGTGCACCGCCGCGCCCATGGCGGTGTTGTCGTCCTCGACGCCGGCTCCCAGCACCACGTCGCCGGTGTGCACGCCCACGCGCACGGCGAAGTCGGTGATGCCGTGACGACTGCGGGCAGCACCCGCCTGCTCGTGGCCGTCCGCAACGATGGCCAGGCCGGCACGCACGGCGCGTTCGGCATCGTCCTCGCGCGCCTCGTCCATGCCGAAGACGGCCTTGACGCCATCACCCGTGAAGCGCAGCACCCGGCCCCGGTGGGCCTCAACGAGCAAGGCCATGCGCCGCAGGGCAGCGCTGAGCAGGTCCAGCGTGGCTTCATCGTCCAGGCCATGGGCGATGGCGGTGGAGCCGACGACGTCGGCAAACAGCACCGTCACCTGGCGGCGCTGCAGGCCGGTGGGCGCCAGGCGGCCGGCCAGCTGCGCGCGCAGCGGGGCGGTGGCCAATTCGACGACTGCATCGCCGAGCGTGCCACGCTGGCTCTGCAATGCCGCAATGGCGGCTTCGAGCTGAGCTTGTTCGAGGCTCACCTGCAGACTTTGGCGCTGACAAGCATCGGACTTTTCCTTCGCTGCGTAGATCAGCAACCGTTTTCATTCTAGGCCGGCCGTGTCGCTGGAGGCATCGCGGGCGATGGTCAACCGGCTGCTGCGGGTGCGCCGCACCGCAGGTGAGCGGGAAGGCGGCCGAAGGCCGGGCCTTTTCCGGCGATCAGTTCGGACCGCGCTGCCGACACTGTGCCGATGCCAAGCTTGCCCACCGCTGCTGCACCCGAGCTGCGGCCTGCCGCCGCGCCGCGCCTGCCCTGGCCGGCACTGGCACTGGCACTGGCGCCGGCACCGGCACCGGCACCGGCACCGGCGCCGGCACCGGCACCGGCACCGGCACCGGCACTGCTGGCCTGGCTGGCCGCCTGGGGTCTGATGTTGGCGCTGCGCCCGCTGGTCGATGGCGTGAACGGCCCAGACGGTGGCGCTGGCCGCGACGGGGCTCGTGGCGTTGCCGAGCGGCAGGGCGCGCCAGTGGCTAGTGGCTACCCGCACACCCCTACACTCGGCGGCACAGGTGTTGCGGTCCAGGAATTGGGGGTCGGCATGAAATCGGGATGCGGCAGGTGTTGGCGCGTCACGCTGGTGGTCGCGGCGCTCGCCGGTGCGGCGCTTGTGGGTGCGACGCCTGCCGGCGCGAAGGCCTTTGCGAACCTGGCCGACCTCAGCCTTGAGGAACTCAGCCGCATCCAGGTCACGTCAGCCTCCAAGTACGCGCAACGCCTGTCGGACGCGCCCGCGGCGGTCTTTGTCATCACTGCCGACGACATCCGGCGCGCCGGTGCGACCAGCCTGACCGAGGCCCTGCGCCTGGCGCCCAATCTGCAGGTCGCGGGTGTGAATGCCGCCGGCGTTGCCATCAGCGCGCGCGGCTTCAACAGCAATTCGGCCAACAAGTTGCTGGTGCTGATTGACGGTCGGTCGGTCTACACGCCCTTGTTCTCCGGCGTTTTCTGGGACGCCCAGGACGTGCTGCTTGAAGACGTCGACCGCATCGAGATCATCAGCGGGCCGGGCGGAACGCTGTGGGGCGTGAACGCCGTCAACGGCGTCATCAACATCATCACTCGCCGGCGAACCAGACCCAGGGCGAACTGCTCGTCGCCGGCGCGGGCAATCGCCAAACGCTGCTGGCCGCGCGCCACGGGGCGTCGACCGGCGGCGTGGACTGGCGCCTTTATGCCAAGCGGGTCGATCTGCGCCACACCGCGACCGCGACCGATGCCGCTGTCAACGACGCCTCGCAGTTCAGCCAGGTCGGGTTCCGTGCCGACCGCAAGCTTGGCGACGACCATTTCACGTTGCAAGGCGATGCCTACCGCGGGCAGCGCGATCAGTCCCTGCCCGGCAGCATCGCCATTGCCGGCGTCAAGCTCGATCTCGGCACGATTGCGCTGGCCGGCGCCAACGTCCTCGCGCGCTGGGATCGCCGGCTCGGCGGCGACGCCAGCCTCACGCTGCAGGCCTATTACGACCACACCCAGCGCACCATTCCACCGACCTTCGCGCAGACGCTCGACATCGTCGACCTGCAGCTGCAGCACACCTTCAAGCCGGGCGCCGCGCACACCTTGGCATGGGGCGCAGCGTTGCGCCACGCCATGGACGATGTCACCAACAGTGTCTACATCGCGTTCCTGCCGGCCCGACTCAACCAGACCTGGGCGAGTGTGTTCGCGCAGGACGAGATCGCACTGCAGGGCGATCTGCGGCTGACGCTGGGCGCGCGGCTCGAGCGCAACGACTACACCGGTGTTGAATGGCTGCCGAACCTGCGCCTGGCCTGGAAGCCCGCCGTCGACCATCTGCTTTGGGCGGGGGCGTCGCGCACGGTGCGCGCGCCGTCGCGGCTCGACCGCGACACCTTCGTGCCGGGCCAGGCGCCGTTTGTGCTGACCGGCGGGCCCGGGGTTCGCTCCGAGACCGCCCGGGTCTACGAGCTCGGCTATCGCGGCCAGCCCACGCCCGCATCCAGCCTGTCGGTGAGCGTCTTCCATGGCGATTACGACCACCTTCGCAGCCAGGAACTGGCGGCCAGCCGAAGCTCGGTTTTTTTCGCCAACGGCATGCAGGGCACGGTGCGCGGTCTTGAGGCCTGGGGCAGCTACCAGCTCGGGCCCGCGTGGCGCGTGCACGGCGGCTACAGCCGGCTGTTGCAGCGCCTAGAACTCAAGCCGGGCAGCACGGATTCAACCTCTGTCGCCGGCGCACAGGGCGCCAACCCTGGCCGGCAATGGCGGCTGCGCTCGGCCTGGGATCTGACGCGCCAAGTCGAACTCGACGCGACGATGCGCTATGTGGCGGCGCTAGGCGCACCTAGGGTTCCGAGCTACCTGGCGCTGGACGCGCGTCTGGCCTGGCGCTTGCAGCCAAAAGTCTAGGTCTCGATCACCGGCCGCAACCTGATCGGGCCGAGCCATGGCGAGTTCAGCAATCGCGCCACCCGCACCGAGTTCGGGCGCGGCGTGTTCGTCGCGTTGTCCGGGCGTTTTTGAGCGCCGCGTTGCCGCCCGCCGCCATGGTTGCGCCGCCGTCTGAATTCAAACCGGCGCGGCGTGCTGGCCTGCTGGGCCTGATGCTGGGCCTCGTGCTGGGTCTCGCTGGCGCTGGCCCGGTGTGGGCCCAGGTCGATGCCGGCTCGATCGAATACAAGGTCAAGGCGGCATTCCTGTGCAAATTCGGCAACTACGTCGAATGGCCGGCGCAGACCTTCGCCGCGCCCGACAGCCCGTTCGCGATCAGCGTAGTCGCGACCGATGAAGTGATCGAGGCCATTGCGCTCGCGGCCGCAGGCGTGTTGGTCGAGGCGCGCACGGTCATGGTCCGCAAGCTGCGCCGCGGCGACGCCATTGCGGGCGTCCAGATCCTGTTCGTTGCGCGCTCGGCAGAGGGCCAGCTCGCGCACTGGGTTGGCGCCGCGAAGGGCGCGGCGATGCTCATCGTCACCGAGTCGCAACAAGGCCTGCCGGCGGGCAGCACGATCAACTTCGTGCTGGTCGACGACCGGGTCAGGTTCGACGTCGCGCTGCCCGATGTCGAGCCCGGCGATCTGCGAATCAGCTCGCGGCTGCTCGGCGTGGCACGCAAGGTGTGGTCGCGCGGGGTTCTTCATGATGGCCCTGCCCGCCACCCTGCGGGGCAAGCTGCTGGGCGTGATGCTGGCATCGACGCTGGTGTCGGTGCTGGTCGCGCTGGGCTTGATGACGGGCTACGACCTGTGGGCTTATCACCGTGGCTGGGTCGTCGATGTCAGCGCGCAAGCCGAGTTGCTGGGCCACACGACAGCGCCGGCGCTGGCTTTCGACAATGCCCGCGACGCCCATCAAAACCTGGCGCTGCTGCGCTTGCAACCGAAGGTCCGCACGGCGGCGATCTACGACGCCCAGGGCCGGGTGTTCGCCAGCTACGCCGCCGCTGACACGATAGGGGGTGTGAACAAACCGTTGCCGCCAGCGCCGCAGCCCGATGGGGCCCGCGTCGTCGATGGCGACCTGCAGGTGTTCAGGCAGATCGTCGAACACGGGCAGCCGCTGGGCGCGGTGTACGTGCGCGCGCAGTACGAGCTGGTCGACCGGTTCATGACCTACGCGGGCCTCGCGCTGGCGGTCGCCCTGCTCGCGATGGGGGTCGCGCTGGGGGTGGCTTCAAGGCTGTAGAGGCTTGTGACGCGGCCGATTCTGGCGATCAGCGAGGTCGCGCGGGGCGTCGTGCAGCAGCGCGACTACAGCAAGCGCGCGCCGCACTTCAGCGACGACGAGGTCGGCGCGCTGGCCGATGCGTTCAACGACATGCTGAGCCAGATCGAGCATCGCACACAGGAGCTGGAGGTGTCGATGCGCGAGCAGGCGCGTGAGGTGAGCGAGCGGCGCGTCGCCCAGCAGGAGGTGATGCGACTCAACCAGGAGCTTGAGCGACGGGTGGATGATCGCACCGCGCAACTGGTGGCCTCCAACGACGATCTGACGCGGGCCACCGCCACCGCTCAAAACGCGAATCGCGCCAAGTCGGAGTTCCTGTCGAGCATGAGCCACGAGTTGCGCACGCCGCTGAACGCCATCATTGGCTTCGGCCAATTGCTCGAGGCGCCGGCTGTTTCGATCACGCCCGAAAAACGGCGATTGTTTACGGGACACATCGTCAAGGCCGGCCACCACTTGCTGACGCTGATCAACGACATCCTGCAACTGGCCCAGATCGAATCGGGCAAGCTGGCGCTGTCGCTCGAATCGGTGCGGGTCGCCGACGTCCTCGCCGATTGCCGTTTGATGACGGAGTCGCTTGGCGCCGGACGTGGCATTCGCGTGGTTTTTCCAGTGCCCTGCGAACTCCGTGTGGTCGCCGATCAAACCCGGCTCAAGCAGGTGCTGCTGAACCTCTTGTCGAACGCCATCAAGTACAACCGCGACGATGGAACGGTGCATGTCGAATGCACGTTGTGTGAGCCCGCCGGGCCGCCCCAAGGGCGAACAGCGGAGCGCGCAGCGCGCAGCGACCCTGATATCCCTGGGCGGGTTCGGTTCTCGGTTCGCGACAGCGGCCTGGGCTTGCGGCCGGAACAACTGGAGTCGTTGTTTCAGCCGTTCAACCGCCTGGGGCAGGAACTCGGCGCCGAACAAGGTACGGGCATCGGCCTGGTGGTCGCCAAGCGCATGGTGGAATCGATGGCTGGGCGAATCGGCGTCGACAGCACACCCGGCATCGGCAGTGTGTTCTGGGTCGAATTCAACGCCGCGGTGGCGCTTGCGGCTGCGCCCAAAACGCTGCCGGTGCCGGCGCCGGCTGGCGGCACCGAGCCAGGCGCCGACGCATCGATCGCCACTGTGCTGTGCGTCGATGACAACCCGGCCAGTCTCGCGCTGGTCCAGGAGATTCTGGGTCGCCGCAGCGACCTGCGGCTGCTGTCGGCAGCCGACGGTCGCGCCGCCGTGGCGATGGCGCGCGCGCAGCACCCGCAGATCATCCTGATGGACAACAACATGCCGCATCTGACCGGCATCGAGGCCCAGGCGATTTTGCGCGATGACCCTGAATGCGCCGACATACTGGTCATTGCGCTGACTGCGAACGCAATGCCCGACGCCATGGCGCAGGGTCTGGCCGCGGGCTTCTTTCGCTACCTGACCAAACCGATCGATGTTGCCGAGTTGTTCGAGGCGATCGACGCTGCATTGGCGCTCGCCAGGATGCGCGAGAGACCGTGATGGCGCGCCTTCGTGCGCCTTGGGGGGGCGAGACCGCGCCGAGCGCCACACCGCAAGTGACGCGAAGGTGGCCGAAGGCCGGGCCTTTTCCAGCGATCAGCTCGGACCGTGCTGCCGACACTGTGCCGATGCCAAGCTTGCCCACCGCTGCTGCACCCGACCTGCGCCCAGCCGCGGCGTCGCGCCTGCCCTGGCCGGCCCCGGCACTGCTGGCCTGGCTGGCCGCCTGGGGTCTGGTGTTGGCGCTGCGGCCATGGGGCAGCGGGCACGGCCTGTCCGCTGGCTGGGCCTGGGGCGCGGCCACCGCGCTCGGCGTCGCATCGGCGTTGGCGCTGCGCGCGGCCAGCGGCTGGCGGCGGCTGTTCGTGGCCGCCGGCTTTCCGGTGTCGGCGCTGGCCAGCGGCCTGGCCGCTGCCGTGCCGGCCTGGGCCTGGCTGTTGCCGCTGGGTCTGCTGCTGGCGGCCTACCCGCTGCGGGCCTGGCGCGATGCGCCGCTGTTTCCGACCCCTGCCGATGGCCTGCAAGCCTTGACTTCGGCGCTGCCGCTGCCGGCCGGGGCGCGGCTGATGGATGCCGGCTGCGGCCTGGGCCATGGCCTGGTCGCCCTGCGCCACGCCTACCCGCTGGCCTGCATCGAAGGCGTTGAGTACAGCTGGCCGCTGTGGGCCGCTGCGGCACTGCGCTGCCCCTGGGCCCGCGTGCGGCGCGGCGACATGTGGACGGCCGACTGGTCGGGGCTGGACTTGGTCTACCTGTTTCAGCGGCCCGAGAGCATGGCCCGTGCCTTGGCCAAGGCCGATGCCGAGATCGGCGTCGGCGGCTGGCTGGTCAGCCTGGACTTTGCGGTGCCCGGTGTCGTGCCGACCGCGGTGTTGCGCCGCGCGGGGGCGCAGCCGGTTTGGGCCTACCGCACCGGTGAGCGCCGCGATCAACCGACCGATGTGCGCTCAAGCCACCGCTCAAGCCGCCGCTCAACCCCCGCCGACCGCGGCCGATAACCCCAGCAGATGCTGGCCCGTCCGGGGCCGGCGCTGAACCTTGCCACCCCCTCAGTCACACCATGTTCGTCATCGTCGGCTGGCTCCTCGCCATGGTCTGCATCTTCGGCGTGTACATCGTGCACGGCGGCAACATCCAGGTCGTCTTGAAGGCGTTGCCGTTCGAGATGATCACCATCTTCGGCGCGGCCGCCGGGGCCTTTATCGCCAACAACCAGATGAAGGTCATCAAGGCCTCGTTGAAGGGCCTGGGCCAGTGCTTCAAGGGCAGCAAGTTCAGCAAGGCCCGCTACATGGAGCTGCTGGCGCTGATGTTCGACATCCTGCAAAAGGCCCGCAAAGAGGGCCTGATGTCGATCGAGAAGGATGTCGAAGACCCGCACAGCTCGCCGTTGTTCCAGAAGTACCCGATCGTCGGCAGTGACCACCATGTCTGCGAGTTCATCACCGACTACTTGCGCATGATGGTCTCGGGAAACTTGAATGCCCACGAGATCGAGAGCTTGATGGACAGTGAGATCGACACCCACCACCAGGAAGAACATGCGGCGGTGGCGGCCATCGCCCGGCTGGCCGGCGGCCTGCCGGCCTTCGGTATCGTGGCGGCGGTGCTGGGTGTCGTCAACACCATGGGCTCGGTCGGTCAGGCGCCGGCCATCCTGGGCGGCATGATCGCCTCGGCGCTGGTCGGCACCTTCCTGGGCATCTTGCTGGCCTATGGTTTTGTCGAGCCCCTGGGCGGCCTGCTGGAGCAGAAGGTCGAAGACAACGGCAAAGAGCTGCAGTGCATCAAGACCACATTGCTGGCCAGCATGCAGGGTTATGCGCCGCAGGTGGCGATCGAGTTCGGCCGCAAGGTGCTGTTCTCGGGCGACCGGCCGTCGTTCACCGAGCTCGAAGCCCACGTGAAGAAGAAGTGATGACGACGACTATCGAAGGCAGAACGGCAGCCGCCGGGCCGCCCCAAGGCGGCCGGCTCCCCCTCGGGCGGGCGACCTCGTACCCGACGTCTTGGGGGCAATATGGCCGGTGACGCAAAAAAGCTTCAACCGATCATCATCAAGCGGATCAAGAAGGGCGGCCATGCGGTGCACGGCGGGGCGTGGAAGATCGCCTACGCCGACTTCGTGACCGCGATGATGGCCTTCTTCCTGCTGATGTGGCTGCTGGGCAGCACCTCCGAAGGCGACAAAAAGGGCATTGCCGATTACTTCCAGAGCCCGTTGAAGGTGGCGCTGCTCAACGGCGGCTCGGGCTCGGGCGATTCGTCGTCGGTGCTGAAGGGCGGTGGCCAGGATCTCACCCGCTCGGGCGGCCAGGTCAAGCGCGGCGACGTTCAAGCGCCCCGCAGCACCATCAACCTGCAGGCGCTGCGTTACGAGCAGCGGGCGGCCGAGGCCGCCAAGCTGCAAGAGCTGAGCGAGCAGGTGCAGTCTGAGCTGAAAAACAGCGCCAAGCTGGCCCAGTTTGCATCGCAGATCAAGCTGGACATGACCCGTGACGGCTTGCGCATCCAGATCGTTGACGAGCTGTCACGGCCGATGTTCGCGTCGGGCAGCGCGGTGGTCAAACCCTATATGCGCGAACTGCTGCGCGCCATCGGCAGCGTGCTGATCGAGGTGCCCAACCGGTTGACGCTGGAAGGCCATACCGACGCCCAGCCGTTTTCGGCCGGGGACGCCGGCTACAGCAACTGGGAGCTGTCGGCCGACCGGGCCAACGCCTCGCGCCGCGAACTGGTGGCCGGTGGCCTGACCGACGAGCGGGTGCTGCGGGTGCAGGGCCTGGCCAGCAGCCAGCCGTTCAACCGCAAGGAACCGGCTGATCCGCAGAACCGGCGCATCAGCATCATCGTGATGAACCGCGATGCCGAAGACCGCTTCTACCGGCCCACCGCTGACCTGGTGGAGCCCGCCGCACCGCCTTCCCTGGTGTCAAAAGCCGCAGAACCCGGCGCGCGCACCGAAACGCCCAACCCGGTGTCAAGTCCGGCGGCGGCAGGCCGATAAGCCCGAATCGACTGTTGTCGGATCACCGTTCTTTTTTTAACTTCATGCCCCAGCCCCGAGGACAAACATGAGCCATCCCTCCGACCTCAAGTTCCTGGTCGTCGACGACTTCTCCACCATGCGCCGCATCGTGCGCGGCCTGCTCAAGGAAATGGGCTGCATCAACGTGGAAGAAGCCGAAGACGGCGTCGTCGCCCTGCAGATGCTCAAGACCAACCACTACGACTTCGTGGTCAGCGACATCAACATGCCCAACATGAACGGCTTCGACCTGCTCTAGGCGATCAAGGCCGACGAGAACCTGAAGCGCTTGCCGGT
>JAYVDE010000259.1:0-5703 GCA_043749575.1 Burkholderiaceae bacterium
GTTTCCCGGTGGAGCGCCCGGTCTTCAAAACCGGTGGGATGCGCCTGGCGTGTCTGGTGGGTTCGACTCCCACGCCCTTCCGCCCGGCGCCATGCGCGCGACCGTCGATGCGGCCCGTCGCCCCCGGCCGTTGCCAGATCAACCCACGCCCATGAACCTGCCCACCGACCTCTCCAGCCTTGACGCACACAGCCTGTCGCAGGCGATCCACGCCCGCGCACTGTCCTGCCGCGAGTTGATGAGCGCCACGCTGTCGCGCATCCACCGGCTCAACCCCACGCTCAACGCCATCGTCAACCTGGCCTCCGACGATCACCTGCTGGCCCAGGCCGATGCCTGCGACGCCGAGCTGGCGCAAGGCCGGTCGCGCGGCTGGCTGCACGGTCTGCCGCAAGCCATCAAGGACATTGCCAGCGCGGCCGGGTTTCCGACCACCGCGGGCAGCGTGCTGCTGAAGAATGCCGTGGCGCCGCACGACAGCCTGGTGGCCGCCCGCATGAAGGCGGCCGGAGCGATCATCATCGGCAAGACCAACGTGCCCGAGTTCGGCTTGGGCTCGCACACCTTCAACGATTTGTTCGGCGCCACCCCCAACGCCTGGGACCCGGCGGTGAGCGCCGGCGGCAGCAGCGGCGGTGCCGCGGTGGCGCTGGCGCACCGGTTGCTGGCGGTGGCCGACGGCTCCGACTTCATGGGTTCGCTGCGCAACCCGGCGGCCTGGAACCATGTTTTCGGCCTGCGACCCAGCCAGGGCCGGGTGCCGTTCTGGCCGGCCAACGACACCTGGGTGGCGCAGCTGGGCACCGAAGGCCCGATGGCGCGCACAGTGGGCGACCTGGCGCGGCTGCTGGGCGTGCAGGCCGGCCACGATCCCCGGGTGCCGCTGGCCATCGCCGAAGGCCCGCAAAGCTTCGTGCCGGCCGAGGGTGCTGCCGCGCTGGCCGGCCTCAAGGGCTTGCGCATCGGCTGGCTGGGCGACCTGGCCGGCCACCTGGCGATGGACGAGGGCTTGCTGGCGGTGTGCGAGCAGGCGCTGCAGCGCTTCGCTGCCGAGGGCGCGGTGGTCGAGCCGACCGCGCTCGGCTTCGACGCCGCTGCCCTGTGGCAGGCCTGGCTGGTCTGGCGCCGCGCGCTGGTGGCGCCGCGGGTGGCCGCATTGCTGGGCCAACCGGGGGCCCGCGAACGGATCAAGCCCGAGGCGCTGTGGGAGCACGACCAGGGCATGGGCCTGAGCTGCATGGATTTCATGCGGGCCAGCGAGCTGCGCACCGCCTTTCACAGCCACTTGCTGGGCCTGTACGAGCGTTTCGACCTGCTGGCGCTGCCGGCCACGCAGGTCTGGCCGTTCCCGATCGGCCAACGCTGGCCCCAGGTGATCGCCGGCCGCACGATGGACACCTACCACCGCTGGATGGAGGTGACGATCTACGCCACCTTCGCCGGTCTGCCGGCGATCAGCCTGCCGGCGGGCTTCCATGCCAATGGCCGCTGGCCGGCTGGCCTGCAGCTGATCGGCCGGCCCAAGGGCGATGCCGCGCTGCTGCAGGCCGCCGCCGGCTACGAGGCCACCGCCGGCGCCTTGCTGGCGCGGCGGCCGGCCGCGCCGATCTGAGCCGCTGAGCCACCACCGCTTGCGGCGTCAGCCGCAGTCGACCGCGGCCGGTGGGCGACAATAATCTCGCTGCTCGCCGTCCTTGCGGCGGCCGCCACCAAGCCGTGAACGACTCCGTCCGAACCACCACTTCAACGGCCACCCGACCCAGCGCACGGCTCCGCTGGGTACTTGCCACGCTGCTCACCGCGACGGGCTACTTCGTGGCGGGCAAGCTGGCCTTGATGCTGGCGATCCCGCCGGGTTATGCCTCGCCGCTGTACCCCGGTGCCGGTTTGGCGCTGGCCGCGGTGCTGGTCTATGGCCGCATCGCGCTGCCCGGCGTGTTGTTGGGCTCGTACCTGGTGCAGGTGCTGGTCGCCGCGCCCAGTGGCTTGCACACACCGCTAGTCCACTTGCTGTCCTTGGTCACTGCGGTGGGCGCCATGCTGCAGGCGGCCTTGGGGGTTGCCCTGGTGCGTTGGCGCTTGAAAGGCGCGCTGGAGCTGGCCGAACCGCGCGAAGTGGCCACCTTCTGCCTGCTGGCTGGCGCGCTAGCGTGTGGCCTCAACGCCAGCCTGTCGACACTGGCGCTGTCCTGGGCCGGCGTGGTGCCGGTGGGCGCGCGGGCGTTCACCTGGTGGACCTGGTGGGTCGGCGACACGCTGGGGGTGCTGATCGGCGCCCCGATCCTGCTGACCCTGATCGGCCGGCCGCGCGACGCCTGGGCCGCGCGGCGCATCACCGTCGGCCTGCCGCTGCTGGTCACCACCGGGCTGCTGGCGGTGGCCACGGTGCTGGTGGCCCGCTGGGACAGCGAGCGCACCCGCAGCGTGTTCGATCGTGATGCCTCGGCAGCCGGCGCCGCCCTGAGCGCCGAATTGCGCCAGTCGCTGTTCGCTTTGGAAGCGTTGCGCGGGCTGTACATCGGCTCTGACGACGTCACCCCGGGCGAACTGCAGCGTGTTACCCAGCCCTGGCTGCAATTGCCGCTGCACATTCAGGCCATGGGCTACAGCGAACGGGTGGCACGCCAGGCGATAGCCGAGCGCCAGCTGGCGATCACCAAGTGGCTGGGCCGGCCGTTCCAAATTTTTGACCGTGAGACTGCGGGCACTTTATCGCCCTCGCGCGGCGATGCTGAGGTGGTCGCGATCACGCTGATCGAGCCCTTGGCAGCCAACCAGCGGGCGCTGGGTGTCAATGCCTTGTCGATCCCGGCAGCGCGCGAAGCCATCCTGCGCGCCGCCGAGACCGATGCGCCGGCGGCCACCGCCGGCTTCCAACTGACGCAGGAATCAGCCGACCAGACCGGCGTGGTGCTGTACCGCGCGCTGTACAACGGCGAACCTGGCGCCACGGCGCGGCGCCAGGCGCTGCGCGGTGTGGTGTTCGTCTCGCTGCGCATGCAGCAGTCGATGGCGGCCGCCACGCGGCACGCCCCGGCCTACCTGCGCTGGTGCCTGGTCGACACCCAGCCCGCGGCGATACGGCCCTTGCTGGCCGGCACGGCAGGCTGCGAGCTCATGGCGGCGGGCGCGCTGCGGCATGACACCGCCCTGACGCTGGGCGGCCAGCACTGGCTGCTGCAGCTGAGCGCCGACCCGGCGCAGGTGCCCGACGCCGGCCCCGGCAACGCCTGGTTGTTTTCGACCGTCGGCCTGTTGTCGGCCGCCATGCTGGCCGCATTGCTGCTGACGGTGACCGGCCGCACGCGCCGCATTGAAACCGCGGTCGCCGAACGCACCGCCGACCTGCAGCACGAGGTGGCCGAGCGCGAGCGCACCGAATCGGCGCTGCGCGAAAGTGAGCTGCGCTTCCGCAACATCTTCGACCATGCGCCGATCGGCATCGTTTATGCCGACCTGGCAAGCCGGGTGCACGACGCCAATCCGCGCTTTCGCGAGCTGATCGGCTACGACACCGACAGCCTGGCCGAGCGCAGCATCGCCGACCTGACTTACCCCGACGACCGTGCCGACGGCAGCCTGGCCATGGGCCGGCTGCTGCGCGGTGAGGTGCCCGAGGTGCAACGCAACACCCGGCTCCAGCACCGCGACGGCACTGTGCGCTGGGTGCGGATGAACTGGCGGCTGCTGCGCAACCCGCACGGCGAGCCGCAGCGCCTGGTGGCGGTGGTCGAGGACATCACCGAGCAGTTGCGCTTCCAGGAGGCCGAGCGCGGGCGCCAGCTGGCCGAATCGGCCAACCGGGCGAAGAGCGAGTTTCTGTCGCGCATGAGCCACGAGCTGCGCACCCCGCTGAACGCGATGCTGGGCTTTGCGCAACTGCTCGACTTGGACCGCCAGCCCCGGCTGGCCACGCACCAGCAGGGCTGGGTCAGGCAGATCCTGCAGGCCGGTTGGCACTTGCTGGAGATGATCAACGACACGCTGGACCTGTCGCGCATCGAGGCCGGCATGCTGCGTTTGGTGCTGGTGCCGGTGGCGATCGAGCCCTTGGTCGCGCACTGCGTGGCGATGGTCGGCCCGGCGGCCCTGCAGCGCCGCATCACACTGCAGCTACACATCGACGACGACGCCAGCCACGCCTTAGGCGACGAGACCCGGCTCAAACAAGTGATGATCAACCTGCTGTCGAACGCCGTGAAGTACAACGTGGCGGGCGGCCGGGTGGTGGTCCGGTCGCGCCGGCTGGACGCCCAGACGCTGGAAATCCGCGTGCTCGACACCGGCCTGGGCCTCGACGACGCGCAGATGGCCGACCTGTTCCAGCCCTTCAACCGGCTCGGCCGCGAGCAGAGCGACACCGAAGGCACCGGCATCGGTCTGGTCATCAGCCGGCGCTTGGCCGAGTTGATGGGCGGCGCGCTGAACGCCGAGAGCGTGGCGGGCGTAGGCGCCACCTTTGTGCTGCGGCTGCCGCTGGCCCCCATGCCGGCGCCCCAACCCGGCATCGGCCTCCCGCCGGCCGACGCCAGCGACCGCTACCGCCACCGCCGGGTGCACTATGTCGAGGACAACGAGACCAACGTCGAGGTGATGCGCGGCATCCTGGCGCAGCGCCCGCAGGTGACGCTGGAAGTCTCGACGCTGGGCCTGGACGGGCTGACGGCGATCCGCAGCCAGCGGCCCGACCTGATCCTGCTGGACATGCACCTGCCCGACGTCGACGGTCTGGAGTTGCTGCGCCAGCTGCAGCGCGACCCGGCCTGCGCCGACATCCCCATCGTCGTGGTGTCGGCTGACGCCACGCCGACCCGCATCGCCGAGGCGCTGGCCGCTGGCGCGCGGCATTACCTGACCAAACCGCTGAACCTGGCCAGCTTCCTGAGCGTGCTGGACGACATGCTCGAGAACATCGACACCCAGGTCGGTTGAGCGTTTGGGCGGGCCACCGAGGCCACCGAGGCCATCAGCGCCACCAGCAACACCAAGGCCGTAAGTTGCCGGTGTTGCTGGTCTTGCCGGTGTTGCAGGTGCTTCAGGTGCTGCAGCGGCTGCAGCTGCGCTGGCAGTGGTGGTTCAAGGCTGGGTCGGCTTGCGGTCGGCCTTGGCCGGCGTGACGGGCGCGGGTTTCGCGGTCGGCTTGGTCGGCGCTTTGACGGCCATCGGGGCGACGCTATAGGGCGCACCGGCCACGGTAAGCCCGGCCTGCGAGAGGCGTGCCGCATTGCCCGGCCCGACGCCGCCGACCCGGTCGACCAGATCCGACCAGTGTTTGAAGGCTGACTGCTGGCGGGCCGCGACGATCTTGCCCGACAACCCCGGACCGATGCCCTTGACGGTTTCGAGTTCGACCCGGCTGGCCTGGTTGGCCTCGACCGCGGCCATGGCAGGGGCACTGGCCAGCAACAGCGTGGTCAGCAGGGTGGCGGCAAGTTGGCGGATGGACATGAGGGGCTCCTTGATGGACCGGGATGAATGGGCAGAGAGTGGGGCCCGTGGCGCTGGGGCCAGCGGGTTGATGCCATTCTGCGAAACGCCGCTTGGCCTGGCTCTCCCGCTGGGGAGGGTCTCGACGGGGGCCCACCAACGGGGGGGTCTTGGCACGAGTAGTCCGTTTCACCAAAAACACGACATGAAATCGCGTCTTTTTCCGCCATGCGTCGTTGCATCCCCTTGCCGCACTGGCAGTGCGACTGCGGGTCT
>JAYVDE010000260.1:0-5698 GCA_043749575.1 Burkholderiaceae bacterium
CGATCTGCCCGGCGGGCCGGTTGAGCAGATCATGGCCGAGGCCCGCGCGGCGGGTGGCGGCGGCGGTGAAGACGGTTACCGCGCCAGCCGCGACGTCGACAAGAAACAAATCGAGGAGCTGAAAAAACTTTACGGCTTCGACAAACCTGCGCATGTGCGCTATGTCGAAATGCTGGTCAACTTTGCGCGCTTCGACCTCGGCAAGAGCTTCATGCAGAACAAGGATGTCTGGACGCTGATCAAGGAAAAGCTGCCGGTCTCGATCAGCCTGGGGCTGTGGAGCTTTTTGCTGGCCTACCTGGTGTCGGTGCCGCTGGGCATCGCCAAGGCCGTGCGCGAGGGTTCCCGCTTCGACACCCTGACCACCCTGGTGGTGCTGATCGGCTATGCGATTCCCGGTTTCGTGCTGGGCATCCTGCTGATCGTGCTGTTTGCCGGTGGCACCTTCCTCGACTGGTTTCCGCTGCGCGGCCTGACCAGCGACAACTGGCTTGAACTGGCCTGGCCGGCCCGCATCACCGACTACTTCTGGCACCTGGCGCTGCCGCTGCTGTGCCTGACCATCGGCAGCTTCGCGGTGACCACCATGCTGACCAAAAACACCTTCGTCGAAGAGATCCGCAAGCAGTACGTGCTGGTCGCCCGCGCCAAGGGCTTGTCGCAGCAGCGGGTGCTCTACAAGCACATCTTCCGCAACGCGCTGATCCCGCTGGTCACCGGCTTTCCGGCGGCTTTCGTCGGCGCATTCTTTGCCGGCTCGGTGCTGATCGAAACCCTGTTTTCGCTTGATGGGCTGGGCCTGCTGGGCTACGAGGCGGTGGTGCGCCGCGACTATCCCGTAGTGCTGGGCTCGCTGTACTTCTTCACGCTGATCGGCCTGGCGGTCAAGCTGGTCAGCGACCTGCTCTACCGCGTGGTCGACCCGCGGGTGCAGTTCGGGAGCGTCGCCAAGTGAGCGAGGCAACGGCAAGCCCACCGCCGCCCGCCGCCGCGCAGGCCGCCGCTGCCGCTGCCGCTGCCACCGCCACCGCCGCGCGCGGCCTGTCGCCCAACCAGCGGGCCTGGGCCCGCTTCAAGCGCAACCGGCTGGGCTACACCTCGCTGTGGCTGTTCATGGCCTTGCTGATCGTGGCCACGCTGGCCGAGCTGGTCAGCAACGACAAGCCCTTCATCGCGCGGGTCGAAGGCCAGCTGCTGCTGCCAATCGTCAGCAACCCGCCCGAGATCTCGCTGGGCGGTGATTTCGCCACGCCCATCGACTGGAAAGATCCGTTCACCGTGGCCTTGCTGGCCAAGCCCGACAACTGGTTCATCGGCGCGCCCAACCCGCATTCGGCCAACTCGATCGACTACTTCAGCAAGCTGCCGCCACCGGCCGCGCCCAGTGCCAAGAACTGGCTGGGCACCGACGACAAGGGCCGCGACATGTTCGCGCGCTTGCTGTATGGCTTTCGCGTCAGCATTTGGTTCGCCCTCGCGCTGACCGTCACCGGCACGGTCATCGGCATCGGGATGGGCGCGCTGATGGGCTACTTCGGCGGCAAGCTCGACCTGACGCTGCAACGCATCATCGAAGTGTGGGGCGCCGTGCCCGAGCTGTATTTGCTGATCATCTTCGCGTCGATCTTCGAGCCCTCGCTCTTGCTGCTGCTGGTGCTGCTGTCGCTGTGGGGCTGGATGGGGCTGTCCGACTACGTGCGGGCCGAGTTCCTGCGCAACCGCTCGCTTGAATTCGTCAAGGCCGCGCGCGCGCTGGGCCTGTCAAACCTGCAGATCATCCGCCGCCACGTGCTGCCCAACTCCCTCACGCCGGTGATCACCTTCCTGCCGTTTCGCATGAGCGGCGCGATCCTGGCGCTGACCTCGCTGGACTTTCTCGGCCTGGGCGTGCCGGCCTCGGTGCCGTCGCTTGGTGAGTTGCTGCAGCAAGGCAAGGCCAACCTCGATGCCTGGTGGATCATCGTGCCGACCTTCGTGCTGCTGACGGTGACGATGCTGCTGCTCACCTTCATCGGCGACGCGCTGCGCGATGCTTTCGACACGAGAAAATCCTGACATGAGCGCTCCCTTGCTGGAAATCGAGCGCCTGACCGTGCGCTTCGGCACGTCCACCGTCGTCAACGACGTGTCGTTCACCATCGCCGCCGGCGAGAAATTCGCGCTGGTCGGCGAGTCGGGCTCGGGCAAGTCGATCACCGCGCTGAGCGTGCTGCGCTTGGTTGATTCCGCCGTCAGCCGCGGCGTCATCCGCTTCGCCGGTGAGGACTTGATGCAGCAGTCTGAGCGCGCGATGCGTGGCCTGCGCGGCAGCCAGATCGGCATGATTTTTCAAGAGCCGATGACCGCGCTGAACCCGCTCTACACCGTGGGCAACCAGATCGGCGAGGTGCTTGAACTGCACGAAGCCTTGCGCCCCAACGCCGCCCGCGCCCGGGCGATCGAGCTGCTGGCGCGCACCGGCATCCCCGAGCCTGAACGTCGGATCGACGCCTATCCGCACGAGTTGTCGGGTGGCCAGCGCCAGCGGGCGATGATCGCGATGGCGCTGGCCTGCCGGCCGCGGCTGCTGATCTGCGACGAGCCGACCACCGCGCTCGATGTCACCATCCAGGCCCAGATCCTGGCCCTGCTCGAAGAACTGCAGGCCGAGCTGGGCATGGCGCTGCTGTTCATCACCCACGACCTGAACCTGGTCCACCGCTTCACCGACCGGGTCGGCGTGATGGAGCGTGGCCAGCTGGTCGAGCAAGGCCTCACTGCCGAGGTCTTCGCCAAGCCGCAACACCCCTACACCCAGCGTCTGCTGGCCACCCGGCCGCAGCGCGTGGTCCAGCCGCTGGCCGCCGATGCGCCGGTGCTGGTGGAAGCCCGCGCCGCCGACGTCAGCTTCGACATCGCCACCGGCTGGTTCAGCAAGCGGCCATTCTTCGCCGTCAAACAGGCCACGCTGCAACTGCGTCGCGGCGAGACGCTGGGCATCGTCGGTGAATCCGGCTCGGGCAAGACCACCCTGGGCATGGCCTTGCTGGCCTTGCAGCCGCTGGCCGGCGGTGAGATCTGGCTGGATGGCGCGCGCATCGACAACGCCGAGCGCCGCGCCCTGCGGGCGATGCGCAAACGCATGCAAGTGGTGCTGCAAGACCCGTTTGCCTCGCTGTCACCGCGCATGACGGTGGGCCAGATCGTTGACGAAGGCCTGGCGCTGCACCACCCTGAACTGAGCCGCGCCCAGCGCGAGCAGAAGGTGCTGGCGATGCTGGACGAGGTGGGCTTGTCGGCGCGCCACGGCGTGCACGGCGTGCTGCAGCGTTATCCGCATGAGTTTTCGGGCGGCCAGCGCCAGCGCATCGCCATCGCCCGCGCTGTGGTGCTGGCGCCCGAGATCCTGGTGCTGGACGAACCCACCTCGGCGCTCGACGTCTCGGTGCAGCAGCAGGTGCTGGCCCTGCTGGCCGAATTGCAGCAGCGCCACGGCCTGAGCTATGTCTTCATCAGCCATGATCTGGCGGTGATCCGCGCGATGGCGCACCGGGTGATGGTGATGAAAAACGGCGACGTGGTCGAGCAAGGCGAGACCCTGGCCTTGTTCGACCAGCCGCAGCAGGCCTATACCCGCAAGTTGCTGGCCGCCGCGCACCTGGCCTGACGGCTGGCTGGCTCGGTCGCCACGCCGGCACTGCCGGCAACGCTGCCGGCAACGCTGCCAGCGCGGGCCGCGCGGGCAGCGACGTGGGACGGCGCCTACAAGCTGGGGTGGTCTCCGCCGATGGCAGATCGCCGCCGGTCATCGCATGCTGAGGCCACACCAGCGGATGCAAGTTGCATCCGACTGCAGTGCCCTTGGAGCCGCCATGAACCTGCACCTCGCGCTGACACCGCTGATCTCCTTGCTGGCCGGGATCCTGATCCTGGTCATGCCGAAGTTGCTGAACTTCATCGTCGCGATCTACCTCATCGTGATCGGGCTGGTCGGCCTTTTCGGCGCCGGCACCTTGCGGATCTGAACTGGCCCGACCATGCTTCGATGGCTGTTCGCCGGCCCGCTGGGCGTGGTGCTCGCCCAGCGACCAGGCGGCTCGGCCCAGTCAGCGGGCTTGCGATGGGTGCGTGCACTGCCCCGGTGGGCGGCACGAACCGTCGGCTCGTTGATGGTGCTGCTGTTGGCCGGGTGCGCCGGCCTTGAGCATGCACCGCAGCTGCCAGACCGTATCGACAGCCCGGCCACCGGGCCCGCATTGATCGCGCAAGGCCATGAGCCCTCGGGCCCAGTCGTTGACGACGCTGCCTACCCGGTCAGGCCGAACCCGGCGAGCATGGCCGAACCGCCACCGCCACGCACAGGGCTCGCCGTCCCGGATACGACACGCGCTGCAGTGCCTCAAGCTGGCGCGGCCATGCCGAAGTCGCCATCGTCAACGGCCCTTCCGCCCTTGCCGCCCTCGGCCCAGCCAGCGGCAGCGGCCAAGCGCAGCGCGCCAGTTCAAGCCCCCGTACTGGCACCCCCACAAGCACCCGTCCAAGCCCTTGCCAGGCCACAGGCCACGCCGCCGCTGGACCTGCAATCGCTGGAAGCGCGGCTCAAGGCGACGCAGGCCATCGGCGTCTTCACCAAGCTCACGCTCAAGAACCAGATCGACGACCTGCTGGCCCAGTTTCGCGCCTACTACCGGGGGCAGCTGAAGGTCACTTTGGCGGCATTGCGGCAGTCCTTTGATCGCCTGGTTCTCAAGGTGCTGGCATTGCTGCAAGACGCCGACCCGCCGCTGGCGATGGCCATCGAGTCGTCGCGCGAGTCGATCTGGGGCATTCTTTCCAATCCCGCCAAGTTTGCGGCGGTTTGAGTCGGCCTGCCGGAGAACGCCTTGATCCTCTGTACCCGCCCCTGGGGCTGGCTTGGCTGGCTGCCAACCCTGCTTGCCGTGCCTTGTGCTGCGGCCGACGACCCGGCCTTGCGCAAGGACTTGACGTCGGTGTTGGCGCTGTTGGGCGCGCCCTGCGGCCAGGTCGTGCAGGCCACTCGCCAGCGCGACAACGACCATCTCGTGACCTGCCAGGATGGCCACCGCTACCGCGTCTTCATCAACGAGCAAGGCCGGGTCGTTGCACAAAAGCGATGAAACGGGCTTGTTCGCCAGCCTGCAGCGCCAATGCGCCCAAACGCCCAGGGCACGTCGGCAGTCGGCACCCGGTGCCACCCAACTTGAAGGAGTGTTGAAAATGCGTCATCTGAACCGTTGGTCGCTGATCGCCGGTGCCGCGGCCGTGGCCGCAGCCCTGCTGGCCAGTTGCAGCAGCATGATGCCGGCCAAGTCCGGCATGGGTTTCTTCGTTACCAGCGTCAACCCCGGCCAGGGCGGTAACCTGGGCGGACTGGCCGGCGCCGACGCCCATTGCCAGCAGCTGGCCACCGCCGCCGGTGCCGGCAGCCGCAGCTGGCGCGCTTACCTGAGCGCGCAACCCAGCAACAGCGGGCCCGGCGCGAATGCCCGTGACCGCATCGGCAGAGGCCCCTGGAGCAACGCCAAGGGCGTGCTGGTGGCCAGCGACCTGGACCAACTGCACGGCAGTAACCAGATCACCAAGCAGACCGCTTTGACCGAGCGCGGCGCCGTCATCAACGGCCGCGGCGACAGCCCCAACACCCACGACGTGCTGACCGGCTCGCAGCCCAACGGCAACTTCATCGCCGGCGAGGTCA
>JAYVDE010000261.1:0-5693 GCA_043749575.1 Burkholderiaceae bacterium
TGGTGGTGATGATGGCGCCGGTGGCGCCCACCGGGTGGCCCAGCGAGATGCCCGAGCCATTGATGTTGACCTTGGCCGGGTCGAGGTCGAGCGCTTTGCTGACTGCGCAGGCTTGCGCGGCAAAGGCCTCGTTGGCCTCGATCACGTCGAGGTCGCTGATCTTCAAGCCGGTGCGCTTGAGCACCGCGCGGGTGGCCGACACCGGGCCGATGCCCATGATGGTGGGCTCGACGCCGGTGTGGGCGTAACCCACCAGCCGGGCCATGGGCTTGAGGCCGCCCGACTTCACCGCATCACCGCTGGCCAGCACCAGTGCAGCGGCGCCGTCGTTCAGACCCGAGGCGTTGCCGGCGGTGACCAGGCCGTCTTTCTTGAAGGCCGCGCGCATCTTGCCGAGGATCGCCAGCGTGGTGTCGCCCTTCACATGCTCGTCGGTGACGAAGGGTGTGCTGCCCTTGCGGGTGACGATGTCGACCGGCACGATTTGCGCGGCGAAGCGGCCGGCGGCCATCGCCGCGGCGGCGCGCTGGTGGCTCAGCACGGCCAGCTCGTCCATCATCAAGCGCGTGATGCCGAACTGCTCGGCCACGTTCTCGGCGGTGATGCCCATGTGGATCTTGTGGAACGGGTCGTGCAGGATGCCGACCATGTAGTCGACCAGCACGGTGTCGCCCATGCGCGCACCGAAACGGGCGCTCTGCGAGATGTAGATGCTGCGCGACATCGATTCGGCACCGGCACCCACTGCCATTTCGCAGTCGCCCAGCATGATGGCCTGTGAGGCGGAAATGATCGCCTGCAGGCCCGAGCCGCACAAGCGGTTGACGTTGAAGGCCGGTGTTTCCTTCGGGATGCCGGCCGCCACTGCCGCCACGCGGCCCAGGTAGGCATCGCGCGGCTCGGTCGGGATCACCGTGCCCAGCGCGACATGGCCGATCTGGTCGGCCGCCGCGCCGCTGCGGGCGATGGCAGCCTTGATCACGAGGGTGGCCAGCTCGATCGGCGGTGTGTCCTTCAGCGTGCCGCCGAAGGTTCCGATGGCGGTGCGGGCGGCGCTGATGACAAAGACGTCACGGGGGGTGCTCATGGCAGGCTCCTCAAGGGATGGTCGTGGCTAAAACCGGCAGCATAGGCGCCTTGTTGTGCAGCGGGCTGACGCCGGACAAGGCCGGTTGTGACGGCCCGGTCCAGGGGGCATTAGCGAGCGCCGGCTGCCTGGGCCCGGTGCTTGCGCCGGCCGAGGCCTGATCGAAAGTTCTCACGGCCGGCGGGGTGACCGGTACGGTCAGAACATGCTGGCCGCGATGTTGACCGTCAAGGCCAGGATCGCCGTGTTGAAGGCGAACGACAACACCGACTGGCGCAGCACCAGCCGACGCAGGTCGGTGTGGGTGACGGTGACATCGGCCGTCTGCGACGCCACCGCGATGGTGAACGAGAAGTAGAGGAAGTCGTCGTAATGGGGCTGGAAGTTGCCGTCGGCACCGGGGAAGCGCAGGCCGCCGCCACCACGGTCTTGGTAGTAGCGGCTGGCATAGGTCAGCGCAAACACCGTGGGCAGCAGCAGCCACGAGCCGACCACCGTGGCCAGCGCCAGCGCCACGTGCGGCACGGCATGGGTGGTGCCGGGCAGCTTGGCCGCTGACAGCTCCAGCACCGTGCCCAGCAGGCTGACCACCGACGCCACACTGACCAGCGCCAGCACCGTGCCGGCGCTCTCGGCCTGCAGCGCAGCGACCCGCCGCAGTTGGCCATGGTCGGCCGTGCGCATCGTCAACGCGACCAGCACCAGGTACAGCCAGACCGCGACGTTCCAGCCCAGCAGGCCCCGGGTGACCGGGCTGAACACGGCCGGCAGCAACAGGGCCACGCCGGTGCCGAGCAGCACCGAGCTGACCAGTCGCGCATGGGCGCGAAAGTGGCTGATCAAGCGATGCAGGGCGCCGGCCATCGGGTCAGCGGTAAATGCCGTCCCAGGCGCCGGCCTGCACCTGGGCGGTCTGGCCGTCGTCACTGGCCATCGGCCGGTTCAGCGTGAACATCGATTCGGGCGTGACCACCGCGTAGTCCATGTAGCCCAGCCGGGCCAGGGGTCGCATCTGGCCGGTGTCGACGATGCCGTCATGGATGTAGCGGTCGTCGATGTAGACCGCCAGCACCTCGCCGATGACCATGGTGTAGCCGATGGGCTCTTCGGTGCTGCCGGGGCGGGCGGGTGGTAGGGGCAGGGCTATCGTCTTCCACAGCCGGCATTCAAAGGCGGCCGGCGCCGCGGCCACGAAGGGCGGCTTGACGCACATCGACGGCGCGGCTTCCAGGCCGGCCAGCGCAAATTCATCAACGCCCGGCGCCACGGCGGCCGAGCTGAGGTTCATGGCCTCGTGCAGCGCCCAGTTGGCGATCGAGCAGGTGAACTCGCCGGTGTCCAGAATGTTGCGCAGCGTGTCCTTGTGGCCGCCCGACGAGAACATCACCATCGGCGGGCGGTCGCTGACGGCGTTGAAGAAGCTGTAGGGCGCCAGGTTGCGCCGGCCGTCGCGGCCCAGCGTGGCGATCCAGCCCACCGGGCGCGGCACGGCCAGGGCTTTGAACGGGTCGAACTTCAGGCCCGGCGCGCGGGCGGTGGTGGCGTAGTGCATGGCTTTGGCGGGCGGTGTGGGTTGGTGAGCGGGTCGCCGAGTATCGCGATGCACTCGATAAGCTGGCTGGCACCTGGTGGACACCCCGGCACTTGTCACCACAGCCGGCTGGGTCTGCCCGACACGCGGCGTGGCAACTATGCACGACACGCGGCGTGGCAACTCTGCCTGACCACGCGGCGTGACCATTCTGGGTGACAGCGCTGCGTGACAATCATCGCGCCTCCTGCCAACGCCCCGCCGTGAACTTCAAGCAACTCGAATACTTTGTCCACGTGGCCGAGCTGGGCAGCTTCAGCAAGGCCGCGCTGGTGCTCGACATCGCCCAGCCGGCGCTCAGCCGCCAGGTGCGCTCACTGGAGGTTGGCCTGCGCGAAACCCTGTTGCTGCGCAACGGCCGCGGCGTGGTGCTGACCGAGGCCGGCCAGCGGCTCTACGAGCATGGTGTCAACATCCTGCAGGCACTGGCCCAGGCGCAGGACGACATGGCCGCCAGCCGCGACGAGCCGGTGGGCCGCATCACCATCGGCCTGCCGCCGTCGGTGGGCCGGCAACTCACCTTGCCGCTGATCGACGGCTTCCGGCGCCGGCTGCCGCGGGCGCGGCTGGCCATCGTCGAAGGCCTGTCCAGCCACATCAGCGAATGGATCAGCACCGGGCGGGTCGACTTGGGGCTGCTCTACAACCCCGAGGCGCAGCCGGCGCTGGAGATCACGCCGATGATTGAGGAAACGCTGTGCCTGGTGTCGCCGGCTGCCGCGCCCGGCCTGCCGCTGGCGGCGGCCGCGGTGATGCCGCTGTGCCGCCTGCCCGAATTCGGCTTGATCATGCCCGAGCGCGGCCATGCCATTCGCAAACTGGTCGAGACCCAGGCCGTGCTGGCCGGTGTCAAGCTCAACATCGCCTGGGAGGTGTCGAGCATCGCCGCCATCATCGACCTGGTGATCGCCGGTTACGGCCACGCGGTGCTGCACGCCAGCGCGGTGGCCGCCTCGGGCCGGGCCGATCCGCTGCAGGTGCGCCCACTGGTCGAGCCGCAGCTCAACAGCACCTTGTGCCTGGCGGTATCGGCGCACAAGCGGCCCAGCCCGCTAATGCGCCAGGCCACGCAATTGCTGACCGAGCTGGTGCGCAGCCTGCCGCAGGGCATGGCGGCGCAGTCGCAACCGGGGTGAGCGCGGGGGCTCAGCGCGGGCGAACGCACCGCAGGCGCTGTCATAACTGTTTCCATGCCGGCTTGGTCTAGCTGCTATTTGCAGCCATGCCTGGATTGCAGGGGCTGGGCCCGCCAGAATTCGGCCATGACCCGTTCCGCAACAAACCCCACCGTGCGCCTGACCGGCCTGTCGTCAATGGCCACCCGCGCGCTGCTGGCCGACTTGGCCGCCGACTACGGGGCCCGCCACGGTGTTGAGCTGGTCATTGAATCGGTGGCCGGCGTGGACGCCGCCAAACGGGTGCAGGCCGGCGAGGCCTTCGATTTTGTGGTGCTCGCCGCCGACGCCATAGCCCGCTTGATCACCAGCGGCCAGCTGGTGGCCGGCAGCCGCACCGACCTGGTGAGCTCGGGCGTGGCGGTGGCCGTGGGCAGCGGCAGCGCCGACCCAGGCCCCGACCCCGACATCAGCACCGAAGACGCCGTGCGCCGGGCGGTGTTGGCCGCGCCCCGCATCGGCTATTCCACCGGGCCCAGCGGCGTGCAATTGCTCAAGCTGTTCGACCGCTGGGGCATCACCGCCCGACTGCAGTTGCAGGGCCGGCTGGTGCAGGCCCCGCCGGGTGTGCCGGTGGCCGCGCTGCTGGCCCGTGGCGAGGTGGCGCTGGGTTTCCAGCAACTGAGCGAGCTGCTCAAGGTCGACGGCATCCGCGTGCTCGGCCCACTGCCGGCGGCGATCCAGATCAACACGGTCTTCGCGGCCGGCTTGTGTACCGCCTCGACCCAGGCCGACGCTGTGCGCCAGCTGTTCAACTTTTTGACCTCGCCAGCGGCCACGCCGGCGAAACAAGGTCACGGCATGGCGCCGGCCTGACCCGGCACCCGTGCTTTTCAGCTTGACCCGGAGACCCCCATGATCATCGACGTGCACGGCCACTACACCACCGCGCCCAAGGCGCTGGAGCACTGGCGCAACCAGCAGATCGCCGGCATCCAGAACCCGGCCGAGAGCCCGAAAGTCAGCGACCTGAAGACCAGCGACGACGAGCTGCGCGAGACCATAGCGACCAACCAGTTGGCCAAGATGCGCGAGCGCGGCAGCGACCTGACGATCTTCAGCCCGCGCGCCAGCTTCATGGCCCACCACATCGGCGACTTCAATGTCTCGTCGACCTGGGCGGCGATCAACAACGAGCTGTGCTATCGGGTGGCGCAACTCTTTCCCGACCACTTCGTGCCGGCTGCCATGCTGCCGCAGAGCCCGGGCGTGGACCCGGCCAGCTGCATCCCCGAGCTGGTGAAGTGTGTCGAGCAGTACGGCAACGTCGGCATCAACCTGAACCCCGATCCCTCGGGTGGCCACTGGACCAGCCCGCCGCTCAGCGACCGCAGCTGGTACCCGATCTACGAGAAGATGGTCGAGTACGACATCCCGGCGATGATCCATGTGTCGACCAGCTGCAATGCCTGCTTCCACACCACCGGCGCGCACTACCTGAATGCCGACACGACAGCCTTCATGCAGTGCCTGACCGCCGACCTGTTCAAGGACTTCCCGACCCTGAAGTTCCTGATCCCTCACGGTGGCGGCGCAGTGCCGTACCACTGGGGGCGCTTCCGCGGCCTGGCACAGGAGCTTAAAAAACCGCTGCTCAAAGACCACCTGCTGAACAACATCTTCTTCGACACCTGCGTCTACCACCAGCCCGGCATCGATTTGCTGACCACCGTGATCCCGGTCAAGAACATCCTGTTCGCCAGCGAGATGATCGGCGCGGTGCGCGGCATCGACCCCGAGACCGGCCACTGCTACGACGACACCAAGCGCTACATCGAGGCTTCGACGCAACTCAGTGCGCAAGACAAGCACATGGTCTACGAAGGCAACGCGCGGCACG
>JAYVDE010000262.1:0-14471 GCA_043749575.1 Burkholderiaceae bacterium
GCACGCCATGGATGCCACCACCAATGCCTTGTTGATCGACGGCGCTGCGCCGCTGACGCTGCCCGACTTCGAACGCATCCGAGCCGAGCACTTTCGCCCGGCGCTGGAGCGGGCGATGGCCTTGCACCGCGACGAACTGGCGGCGTTGGTGGCCCAGCCTGCGGCGCCGGATTTTGCCAACACCGCCGCCGCGTTCGACCGCTGCGGCACGCTGCTGCAGCGCATCGAGGCGGTGTTCCACACCCTGTCGGCCTCAGCCACCTCGCCGGCGCTGCAGGCGGTGCAGCGCGAGATGGCCGCGCCGCTGGCCGCGCACTGGAGTGCGGTGCGGCAGGATGCCGGCCTGCTCGCCCGCTTCGATGCGGTGTTGGCCAGCCGCAGCGGCGCCGGGCTGAGCGCCGAGCTGAGCGCCGGCTTGAGCGCCGAGCAGCAGCGGCTGGTCGAGCGCCAACACCGCGACCTGGTGCGCGCCGGGGCCCAGCTGGCGCCGGCCGAACGGGCCGAATTTGCCCGCCTGGGCAGCCAGTTGGCCGAGCTGTCGACCCGCTTTGCGCAGAACGTGCTGCACGACGAGACCGCCTACACGCTGGCCTTGCCCGACGAGGCGGCGCTGGCCGGCCTGCCCGACTTCGTGCGCGCCGCCGCGTTGCAGGCCGCGACTGAGCGTGGTGGCGAGGTGCCGGTGATCACGCTCGGCCGGTCGCTGATCGTGCCCTTCCTCAGCTACTCGACCCGGCGCGACCTGCGCGAAGCCGCCTGGCGCGCCTGGGTCGGCCGCGGTGAACACGCCGGCGAGCACGACAACCGGCCGCTGGCGTGCCAGATCCTGGCGCTGCGCCAGCGCCAGGCGGCGCTGATGGGCGCGGCCAACTTCGCCGACTTCAAACTGGCCGACACCATGGCGCAAAGCCGCGACCGGGTCTGGGCGCTGCTGGACACGGTCTGGGCGCGTGCGCTGCCGGCCTTGGCCCAAGAGCGCGCGCTGCTGCACGAGGCGATGGCCCGCGCTGGCGAAGCCGTGGGCCCCGCCAACGCATTGCAGCCCTGGGACTGGCGCTACTGGGCCGAGCAAGTGCGCCAGGCCCATTACGCGCTGGACGAGGCCGCGCTCAAGCCCTACTTCGCGCTGCCCAACATGGTCGCCGCGGCCTTCGACTGCGCCCAGCGGCTGTTCGGCCTGCACTTCGAGCGGCGGCCTGACCTGCCGGCCTACCACCCCGATGTCGACGTCTACCAGGTCAGTGATGCGCAGGGCGTGGCGGTCGGCCTGTTCCTGCACGACAACTTCGCCCGGCCTGGCAAACGCAGCGGCGCCTGGATGAGCCAGCTGTCGCCGCAGCACCGCAACGTCGCCGACGGCGGTGTGTCGCTGCCGGTGGTGCTGAACAACAACAACTTCGCCAAGGCCGCGCCGGGCACGCCCACGCTGCTGTCGAGCGACGACGTGCGCACGCTGTTCCACGAGTTCGGCCACGGCCTGCACGGCTTGCTCAGCGATGTCGGCTACGGCCGTTTGTCGGGCACCCGGGTGCTGCGCGATTTTGTCGAGCTGCCGTCGCAGCTGTTTGAGCACTGGGGCGTCGAACGCGAGGTGCTGGCCCGCCACGCCCGCCATTGGTCGACCGGCGAGCCGATTCCCGACCCCTTGCTTGACCGGCTCGAAGCCGCCCGCCGCTTCGGCCAGGGCTACGCGACGGTGCGCTACACCGCCAGCGCCATCGTCGACCTGGCCGCGCACGAGTGCGCCGTGCCGGTGGCCGACATCGTCGCCTTCGAGCAGCAGCTGATGGCCGCGCGCGGCCTGCCCGACGACGCCGGGTTGAACCACCGGCTGGCGCACTTCCAGCACTTGTTCTCGAGCGACAGTTACGCCGCCGGCTACTACGTCTACCTGTGGGCCGAGGTGCTGGAGGCCGATGCCTGGGGCGCTTTTACCGAGGCCGGCAGTGCCTTCGACCCCGACGTGGCGGCGCGGCTGAAGGCCTGCATCTACAGCCGCGGCGACAGCGTGGAGCCCGGCGCCGCCTACCGCGCCTTCCGCGGCCGCGATGCGCAGATCGAGCCGATGCTGCGCGAACGTGGGCTGCTTGCATCATGAGTGAGCCCCTCCACCCTATGCACCCCATCCACCCACTCCCCGCCATTCACCCGTTCCGCATCGCCGTCGCCGACGCGGTGCTGGCCGACCTGCGGGCCCGTCTGCACAACACCCGCTGGCCCGAGGCCGAGTTGGTCGACGACTGGCGCCAGGGCGTGCCCCGTGCCTGGCTGCAAGAGGTTTGCCGCTACTGGGCCGACGGCTACGACTGGCGCGCGCGCGAAGCGCGGCTGAACCGCTTTGCCCAGTTCACCACCGAGATCGACGGCTTGGCGCTGCACTTCATCCACGTGCGCTCGCCGCATGCCGACGCGATGCCGCTGGTGTTGACCCACGGCTGGCCCGGCTCGGTGGTCGAGTTCCACAAGGTGATCGGGCCGCTGACCGACCCCACGGCGCACGGCGGCAACGCAGCCGATGCCTTCCACGTGGTCTGCCCCTCGCTGCCCGGCTTCGGCTTCTCGGCCAAACCGACCCGCACCGGCTGGGGTGTCGACCGCATCGCCGCGGCCTGGGCCACGTTGATGGACCGGCTGGGTTACGCGCGTTACGGCGCACAGGGCGGCGACTGGGGCTCGGCAGTGACCAGCGCGCTGGGTGCCCAAGACCCGCAACACTGCGCCGGCATCCACGTCACGCTGGCGATGGGCGGGCGGCCCGCGGTAGGTGATGAGCCGGGCGCCGACGAGCTCGATGCGCAGAAGCGCGCCAAGTTCTACCGCGACTGGGACTCGGGCTATGCCAAGCAGCAGGCCACCCGGCCGCAGACCCTGGGTTATGGGCTGACCGATTCACCCGCCGGCCAGGCGGCCTGGATCCTGGAGAAGTTTTGGGCCTGGACCGACTGCGACGGCCACCCCGAGAACATCCTGAGCCGCGACGAACTGCTGGACAACCTGATGCTGTACTGGGTGACGGCCAGCGCGGCGTCGTCGGCGCGGCTGTACTGGGAGAGTTTTGGCGCCGGGCGCAGCGCGGCGCGGCCGGTGAGCATCCCGACCGGCGTGGCGGTGTTCCCCAAGGAGATCGTGCCGCCGGTGCGGCGCTGGATGGCCCGCAGCCACACCGACATCCGGCACTGGCGCGTGATGCCCAAGGGCGGGCACTTTGCGGCTTTCGAGCAGCCGACGCTGTTTGTCGACGACGTGCGGGCGTTTTTCAGCTTGCTGCGCTAAAGGCGCCAAAGGCGGCGCTAAGGGCGCTGAGGGCGCTAAGGCGCTAAAGGTCGGCCTGGCGCCCGAACAGCGCATCCAGTGCCCGCAAGAATGCCGACAGGTCCAATGGCTTGGTCCAGTAGTCGTCGAAGCCGTTGGCCAGGGCATGGCGGATGTCCTCGGGCATCGCGTTGGCGCTCAGTGCGATGCAGCGGATGGTGGCGGTGAGGGGGTCGGCGCGCAGGCGGCGCAAGACCTCATGGCCGTCCATGTCGGGCAGTTGCATGTCCAGCAGGATCAGCACCGGCTGCTCGGCGCGGGCCAAGGCCACACCGCTGGCGCCATCGACCGCCGACAAGAACTGCAGGTCGGCGCGCTGGCGCAACAGCTCGCTGACGATCAGCAAGTTGACCTCGTTGTCCTCGATGTAGAGCAGCCGCTTGCCGGGCGGCAACTGCGGCAACTGCGATAACTGCGGTAATTGCGACAACTGTGACGCTGACAGCGAGCCGCCAGAGGTGCCACCAGCTGCGGCGCCCGGCTGCAGCGGCAGCGGCGGCTGCGCCCGTTGCAGGCTCAGCTCGAAGCAACTGCCCGCGCCCAGCTGGCTGGTCACTGCCACCGTGCCACCCATGTGCTGCACCGATGCCTGCACGATCGCCAGGCCAATGCCGGTGCCGGCGATGGCCTCGTCGGCGCCCAGCCGGTTGAAGGGCTCGAACAGGTGGCGCAGCTGGTCTTCGCTCAAGCCCCGGCCGCTGTCTTGCACCCGCAGCAGCTGCCAGGGGCCCTGGGCCACGGCGGCCACCGTCACGTCCCCGCCGCGGCGGTTGTACTTGATGGCGTTGCTCAGCAGGTTCAGCAGCACCTGGCGCAGGCGCACCGGGTCGGCCAGCACCCAGCCGTCCAGCGCGCCCAGTTTCAGCGTCACACCATGGGCCTGCGCCAGCAGTTCGACCAGCGGCAGCGTGGTCTCGACCAACGGTGCCAGTGCCACCGCTTGCAGCGTCAGCGGCAGCTCACCCGACTCCAGGCTGGACAGCTCGAGCACGTCGTCGATCAGCGCCAGCAGGTGTTCGCCCGAGGCCTGCACATGCTCGACCCGGCGGCGCCAGGTGGCCGGGTCGGGGGCTTGGCCCGGTGCGGTCTCGGCCAGCAGCAGCTGCGAGAAGCCCAGCACCGCGTTCATGGGCGTGCGCAGTTCGTGGCTGATGCGCGCCAGGAAGCGCGACTTGGCCTGGCTCTCGCGTTGCGCCAGCAGCCGCTCCTGGCGGATGGCGGCGGCCTGGCGGGCGTCGGTGACGTCCCAGTTGATGCCGATGCGGCGCACGGTGCGGCCGTTTTCGTCACGCACCGGCGTCGAGCGCGACGCCAGCCAGCGCACGCTGCCATCGGGCCAGACAACGCGGAATTCCTGGTTCGTCGGTGAGTCGCCGTCGAGTGCCGACTTCAGGTGGCGGACATGGCCGTCGCGGTCGGCCGGGTGCAGCCAGTCCTGCATCTCGGCCGCCAGCACGGCGGTGCCGCGCGGCTCGCGCCCACGCAGGCGGAACATCTGCTCGTCCCACCAGCCTTGCTGCGCGTGTGCATCGGATTCCCAGGTGCCGATGCCCGCGCCGCGGGCGGCCAGCGCGGCGCGCTCATGGGCCTGGCGCAGCCGCTCCTCGGTGGCATGGCGCTCGGTCACGTCGAGCATCACGCCGTGCAGGGTGCGCTGGCCTTCGTCGCCGCTGATCGACGACCGGGTGGCCAGCCGGCGCACCCGGCCATCGGGGCAAATGACGCGCAGGTCCATCTCGATCAGGCCCTCGCGCCGGCGCAGCAGCAGCGCTAGGCTGTTGCTGACACTGTCGCGGTCGTCGGGGTGCACCTGGCGCAGAAGGTAGTCGGCTATCGACGGTGCCGGCGTGTCGCGCGCCAGGCCGTGCAGCGAGCGCATCTGATCGTCCCAATGCGCCACCGGCGGGTTGGACAACTGCACGCCCCACACCCCCACGCCGGCCGCCGCGGTGGCCATCTCCAGCCGCTGGGCCAGCGCCAGCGCGTGCTGCTGCTGGTCGAAGCGCTCGCTCAGGTCGAGCGCCACGCCGACATGGCCGACCAATTCGCCCTGGGCATTGCGGCGGGGCACCCGGCGGGTCAGCAGATAGCACCAATGGCCGTCGGCATGGCGCCAGCGGGCGCCCAGGTCGATCGGTGCCTCGGCCGGATGATGGCTGGCCTGCGGGTGAAGGGCGGCCTGCGGGTGCTGGGCGGACTCACCCTGCACTTGCTGGCGCAGCGTGGCCAGGTCGTCGGGGTGCAGCAGCGCGGCCAGGGCGGTCGTCTGGCGGCCATGCGGCTGCGGCGGCAGGCCCAGCAGCGACCAGCCCAGGTCGTTGCTGTGCACCGTGCCGCTGGCCAGGTCGTGCTGCCAGATCGCGACGCCGGCCAGGCTGATGGCCAGGTCGAACTGCGCGGTGGTGTCATCGAAGCGCTGCGCCTGCTGCACCGCCTCGGTGTCGTCGAGCAAGATGCCCCACACCGTGGCCGGCTGCCCGTCGTCGCCTGGCCGCACCTCCCAGACCGAGCGCACCGGGCGGTACTGGCTGTCGGCGCCGCCCAGGCGGTAGCGGTGGGCATGGCGGCCCAGTTGCAGCAGCGAGGCCTTGTAGCCGCTGACCACGGTCGCGCGGTCGTCGGCATGCACCGATTGCATCAGCGTCTCGAAGCCGAGGCTGCGGTCTTGGGGTGTTTGACCGAAAAATTGCCAGACCTGCGCATCCCAGTGGCTGTCGCCGCTGCGCAGGTTGTGCCGCCAGACGCCGAAACGGCCCAGCGACTGCGCCATCGCCAGCAGTTCGGCGGCCGGCGGCAGGGCCGCCGCCTCGGTGCGGGGCGCGGCGTCGCGCGGCGCGGCCGGTGGTGCTGGCTGCAGCGCCGCGGTGTCGGCCGGTCGCTCCAGTTGCAGGCTCAGGATGCGCAAGCCACCGGCACGGCGCTGGCCCAGCCAGCCCCGCAGCGGCTGGCCACCGGCGCGGTGGCCAGCCAGCGGCAGCGGTGTGAAGGGCTCGTCGTGCGCCAGCTGGGCCGCCAGCGCCATCCTGGTGGTCCGGTCGGCGGCGCCGGCGCTGGTGTCGGGGGTGGCGCCGGCGTCCGGCTGCAGGCCCAGCAACTCGGTGATCGCTTGCCCCTTCATCGCCAGGGCCGTCGACCCGACGGCGGCTTCAAACGCTGCATTGGCGCCCAGCAGCTGGCCGCCCGTGTCGGCCCAGGCCACCGGCACGTCGAGCAGGTGGTAGGCGGCCACTGGCGACACCTCGGGAGCGGAGGCCGGCGGTGCAGAATCGATGCGCAGCAAGGTCATGCAGGTCGTGGTCGAGTTGTAGGCACCGCGCGGGCTGCTGCGGCCGCAAAGTCTAAGGCAATGCTGAACAAGTCCTCACGAGTGTGGGCGCCCTGGTTTGGGCTGGGCTGCAAGGCGAAAACCACGGCCATAGCCCCGCTATGGCGAGGATTTGCAAGGCCGCAGACCGCCCAAAACAGGGCTGACCGCGCCGCGAGGGACTTGTTCAGCGTTGCCCCAACGGGCCCCGCAGGGTGGATGCCGCGGGGCCGGTTCAAACAAGGCGTGACTGGGCCCAGGCCTGTGAAGGGCGAGGCGCCGCGAGACCTGGCCAGGCCTGCGGCGCGGGGCCCGGCTCCAAGCTGGCGGCACAATCCCGAGCATGTCGCTGCCGCCGCCCCTGACCGCCCTGCATGAACTCGATGTCCAGCTCGCCGGCAGCGGCTATGCCGTGCTGGATGCGGCATCGCTGGCCCGGCTGGCCGGCGTGGCGCCGGCCGACCTGGCGGCCTGGGCGCCGCTCTGGGACCAGTTGCCGCCCGACGCATTCCTGAAGGACGGTGGCCGCTACCGGCGCCGCCGCCACGGCTGTTTCATCGTCCAGCCGGTGGCCGGCACGGTGGTGCTGCAGCCGCACCGGGCACACTGGCAACCGGTGGCCTACAACGCGCTGCACGGCGGCATCGAACGCTGGTTCGAGCCGCTGCACCCGGCGCTGGCCGAGTCCCCCGCCTGGGCCCGCTTGCTGTGCGCGCTGGCCGCGCACGCGGCGCTGTTGCGCGGCGGGGCACCGGCGGGGGAGCCCTGGTTCGTCGAAGCCCACCCGTTTCGCATCGACACCACCGATGGCATCGGTCGGCCGACCCCCGAGGGCGCGCACCGCGACGGGGTTGATCTGGTGGTGGTGGTGATGGTCGCGCGCGCGGCCATCAAGGGCGGCGAGACCCGGGTCTTCGACGCCCGCGGCTCGCAGGGCCTGCGCTTCACGCTGACCGAGCCGTGGAGCGCGCTGCTGCTCGACGACGAGCGGGTGATCCACGAGAGCACGCCGATCCAGCCGATCGATCAGGCCGCTGCTGGCCACCGCGACACGCTGGTGCTGACGTTTCGGCGCGGCGGCTTTCAGGGGCCGGCTTGAGCCGGCCGCTCAAGGCTTGGCCGGGCGTCGCAGCACCACGGTGCCGGCGATGCGATCGTGCAGTGTCTTGTTCTGCTGGCTGAACAGCGCGATCAAGAAGCCCAGGCCGCCGGTGTAGTAGCTCAGCCAGCGCGCAAAGAAGCGACCGGTGGCCCGCCACGGGCTCAGCCGGTAACCGGCGCCATCGGTGACGATGATGCGCACCAGTTTCATGCCCAAGGTCGCCCGCCACTTCGACGACCACAGCAGCACGTGGTAAGCGCCAAAGCCCAGCAACAGCAAGGGCATCAAGATCACGGCCTCGCGGTCTGACATCTCCGCGTCCGGCTGGCCGGGCGGGGCTGCCGATGGGCCGAAAATCAGCGAGAGCGGCACGACGATGACAAAAAAGCACAGCGTCCAGTCCACCAGCTCGGCCAGCGCCCGCCGGCCGAAAGATGCATAACCCAGGGCCGCCATGTCGACCGCCGACTCGGCTGGTTTGGCCGGCGCCGCGTTGGCCTGCGGCGCAGCGCCGGGCGAGGGTTTGCGGGCCCGCCAACGGGCCTCCCAGGCCGGAAAGCGCTGGCGCACGAAGGGCGCCAGCAGCATGTAGCCGATCGCCGCCGGCATGCCTGTGAGCAGGTGCGACGCCAGCGGTCCCCAGAATCCTTTGCCCGGCCGGGTGTCCTTCATCCAGTTGACGACCACCGGCTCGGCCAAAATCTGCAGCAGCACGAACGCCAGCGCCATCGTCACCAGCGGCACCCAGCTCCACACCGCGTGCCAGCGCGCATCGTGTTCGGCCTCCAACCGTTCCTGGTGTTGCTTCTCGCGGCTTTGCTCGAGGAAGGCCATGGCGCTGGCGAAGCCGCCGCCGTACAGCTGGCTCCAGCGGTCGGTGGGCTGGTTCTTGTCGCGCCATTCCAGCGCCAGGCGCAGTTGGGGGTCGGCCCAAAGCCCGGCATCGCCCTTGTCGAATTCAGCGGCGGCGTCGCGCAGACGGCGGTAGGTGCGCGCCGACTGGGCCTCGTCGTCGGCCCAACGCTTGAGCCGCTGCCACAAGCGCATCAGGCTTTCGTGCGAGATGTCGATGGCCGACTGCGGCGTCAGCGGTTCGATCAGCGGCGGCATCAGGAATGAGCGGCTGGGCTTGCGAAAGACATCGATGACCGCGACCAGCTCCGCTTCAGACGTGCCGGTGATCTGGCCCAGGGTGTCCAGCCGGGTGGGCCGGCGCGTACCGCGTGCATCGGTGCCGGTGTCGGTCAGCGCCTTGAAGACCTGCGCGCACAGGCCTTGCCCGTCGGCGGTGTTGAACTCGGCGAAAGCCTCGTCGGCATGGCGGTCGAGTGCACCCGTCATGGTGCCGGCATCGGTGTAGTGAAGCACCTGCAAATCGCCCTGGCTGCGAGTCTGCTGTTCCCACTGGTGCCAGGTGCGGTTCAAGGCGTGCTGCAGGATGGACAGCTGGTCCGGGTTGTCGCCCACGTCGTTGAGCAGCCGCGTCACCAGCACCGCGCTGAGCAAGACGCCGCGCACCGCCGCCGGGCCGGTGATGGCGGCGCGGATCTCCCGGCGCGTCAGCCTCGGCACCAGAAACTGGCTTTCATTGATGGCCTCGGGCAGACCGCTGAACTGGGCGCAGTCGCCCAAAAAGTCCGAGCGCATGGTCAGCAGCACATGGATAGGCACCGCGCTCTGCGCCGCGGCTTCCAGCAGCAGCCGCACAAACGCCACCGCGTCTTCGGCGGCGCCGTAACCCTCGGCCTGGGCACCGCGCACCAGGCTGCGGAAGCGAAAGAGTTCCTCGAACTGGTCGGCCACCACCAGCAGTTGGGTGCCGGCGGGCAGGTCGGCCTGCTCGACGATGTCCACCAGCCCCAGGCCGCCCAGCCGCAGGGTGCCTTCTACCAGCGCTTCGGTGCTGACCGCGCCACGCAGCGCTTCGTCGAACAGCACGCCGGGTTCGGCCAGCGCGCGGGCCAGCGCGCCGATGGGGTCGCTGCCTGGGCGCATCTGCGCCATGCGCCAATGGCTGCCAGCGGCCGCCATGTTGCCGCGGTGCAGGGCCGGGCGCAGGCCGCAGTTCACCAGCGAGGACTTGCCGCTGCCCGAGCCGCCGACCACGGCCAGAAAGCGGCGCGCGGCCAGCTTTTCCAGCATCCGGTCAACCTGCTGTTCGCGGCCGAAGAACAAGTGCCGTTCGTCGACCCGGAAGGGCCGCAACCCGGGATAGGGGTTCTGCACGTCGCTGGCCGTGGTTTCAAGCATGGCCGGGCCCGTTGAGTGCCGCGTCGATGGCCGTGAGCACCGCCGCGGTGTCGATTTGCAGCCCTGCCGGGTCGGCCAGGGCTGCCGCCGGGTCGGTCTGCAGCGCGTTGATGACGTTCGGCCGGGGCTTTCGCACCCGGTCTTTTTTCAGGCCCGTGAGCTTGCCCGCCACGCACTGCAGCACGGCGCTGAACGGCCTGCCATGGCGCCCGGCCAGGGCATGTTGAACTTCAGCCAGATGGTCGGACAACCAGGCGTCGGTGCCGGCGCCCCAGAACAGCAGCACGGCATCGCATTCAAGCAAGCGCGCTTCGTTGGCTTTGCGGATGACGTCGGGCGTGCCTTCGAACACCGGGGTGCTCAGGTCATAGCGCTCTTCCAGCGCGTCGCGCAGCTCGCCCGTGGCCTCCAGGTCGTCGATCGTGTAGAGCATGTAGAGCTTCGCTGCCTGCGCTGCTGCGCCGGTGACGGGGGCTGGCGTGCTGCGGCTCTGCGCTTCGGCCGTGCCTAGCGTCTGCGCTGCGGCCTGAACTGCAGCCTGAACTGCAGCCTCGGCGGCCTGGGCGGCCTCCGCTTCGATGGCTTTCAGGGTCACCTGCATCTCCTCGATGAGCTTGCTGCGGTCACCGTCGACCAGGTCGGCCTGGCCGAGTGCACCCTCGTCGGTCAGCAAGGCGTCAAGGAATTTCTGGTGCCGTTCGCGCGGGCACACGGTGCCGCGCGGCAGCGACACCAGCCGGCGCAGCGGTGCCACCTGGGCCCGCTGCAGCGCCAGTTCGTTCTGGATCACCAGGTCGGAGTCTTCGCGCACGCCCGAAGGCACCTGGCCCGGGCCGCTGCCCAGCAAGTGGATCGCCAGCACCGAGCGCGCCAGCATGTCGGCCACCACGGCGCGCAGCTCGGCGTCGGATCTCGGCAGTTCGCGGTCGGGCAGCACCCGGTAGCCGAACTGCAGCAACTCGCTGCGCAGCGCCTCGCGGTCGGCGCGGCGGTCTTCGTCGCACTGGGCCAGGTAGACGAAGGCCTTCTTCGGCTCGGTGCCCGCGGTGCCGGCGGCCGCGTTGTCCAAGGCCTTGAGGCTGTCGGCGATTTCAGCCGCCAGCAACGAGACGGCCAGGTTGAACTGCGACTCATAGTCGGCGCCGTAGCTCGGGTCCAGCGGCATCGGCGTGTCGCGCTCGTCCTGGCTCATGTGGCGGTTTTTGTCCACCCGAGTGAAGAAGGGGCTGCCCCGGCCCTGCTTGAGCATGGCCTCGGGCAGGCCGTCCAGTGCAGACGGCGGCAGCATCACCACTTTGAACAGGCGCGCCTTGTCGCCGGGTGACAGCCCAAGCCCGGCTTCGGCGGCCTCGCAGAACGTGCTGGCCTCTCTGCGGCACCATGCCGAGCCCACATAGTTGTCGGTCAGCACCGCCAGCAGCACCGCCGAGCTTTTCAGGCTGTCGATGATGACGGGGTCGAAATCGACGTTGTCCGACAGGCGCTGGTCGCGCCAGATCTTCGGCGGGGTGCGCTTCAGGCGATTGCTGAGGTAGGGCAGCAGCGCATCTTCGAGCCGGCTGACAAAGCCCTTGCCGCTGACCGACAGGTTGTCGGGGTGCGAGTAGCTGATGAACACGTGGTTCGTGAAGGCCATGGCGCCCCCCCCGGCTGATTGTTTGGCTGACTGTTTGACGGATTGTGCGGACGATGCCGGCCCGCACGACTTGGGCTTAACCCGCGCGGGGGGCGGCCACCGCGCTTGACCGGGTCACCGGCGGGCACTCGGTATGCTCGGGCCATGACGCCCCTCGCCATCACCTTTGCCGACATCGAAGCCGCCGCCCATCGCCTGGCCGGCGTGGCCCACCACACGCCGGTGCTGCGCTCGCGTACCGCCGACGAACGCAGCGGCGCGCAGGTCTTCTTCAAGGCCGAGCAGTTGCAGCGCATGGGCGCTTTCAAGTTCCGCGGCGGCTACAACGCGTTGTCGCAGTTCACGCCGGCGCAGCGCCGCGCCGGTGCGCTGGCCTTCAGCTCGGGCAACCATGCCCAGGCGGTGGCGCTGTCGGGCCGGCTGCTGGGCATTCCCACAGTGATCGTGATGCCGACCGATGCGCCCGCCGCCAAACTGGCGGCCACCCGCGACTACCAGGCCGGCCAGCCCGGCAGCGCGGTGGTGCTGTTCGACCGCTACACCGAAGACCGCGCGGCGATCGGCGCACGCATCGCCGCCGAGCGCGGTTTGACGCTGATCCCGCCCTTTGACCATCCGCACGTGATGGCGGGGCAGGGCACCGCCGCGCTGGAATTGATAGCCGAGGTCGGCCACCTCGACGCGCTGCTGGTCTGTGTCGGCGGCGGTGGCCTGATCGCGGGCTGCGCGGTGGCAGCCAAACACCGGCTGCCGGGCATCACCGTGGTCGGCGTCGAGCCCGAGGCCGGTGACGACACCCGCCAAAGCCTGGCCCGCGGCGAGATCGTGCAGATCGCCGTGCCGCAGACCATCGCAGACGGCGCGCAGACCCAGGCCAGCGGCTTGCTCACCTTCCCGGTGATCCAGGCGCTGGTGGCGCGCATCGTCACCGTTAGCGACACCCAGCTGGTGCGCACGATGCAGTTTTTCGCCCAGCGTTTGAAGCAAGTGGTCGAGCCCACCGGCTGCCTGGCCGCGGCCGCGCTGCTCGAAGGCGTGGAAGACTGGCGTGGTGCCCGAGTGGGCGTGATCCTGTCCGGCGGCAACGTCGACTTGCCGCGTTATGCCGGCTTCCTGGCCCAAGCCACCTGAAGGAGTTGTGACCATGAGCGAGCCCACACCGTCGGCCACGCCGGCCGCCGACCCCGACGCTGCCAAGCGTCAGCGCACGCGGGTCGAGGGCCTGCTGGCACGCCCGCCGGTGCGGGCCACCGACCAGCTCACGCTGCACGATGGCACGGCCTTGGCCTACCAGGTGTGCGCGGCCTTTGTGCCGGTGCTGGCCGGTGGCCTGGGCGAGCGCAGCGGCGAGCCCGAGGCGGCGGTCTTCACCATCGCCTACCAGGTGCTGGCCGGCGCCGTCGATGGCCGCGACGGCCCGCCCGCGCCGCAGCCGCTGCGGCCGGTCTGCTTCGTCTTCAACGGCGGCCCGGGCTCGTCGTCGATCTGGCTGCACCTGGGCGCGCTGGGCCCCAAGCGGGTGCCGGTCAACGACGACGGCTCGCTGGTCCCGGCGCCCTACCAGGTCGTCGACAACCCGCTGACCTGGCTGGCCCACTTCGACCTGGTGTTTATCGACCCGCCCCACACCGGCTGGTCGCTCAGCGCCAGCGACGAGGCACGCAAGCAACACCTGTCGGTGGACGGCGATGTCACCGCGCTGGCCGAGGTGGTGCGCGGCTGGCTGGCCGCCCACCGCCGCTTCGGTGCGCCGCTGTACTTGTGTGGCGAAAGCTACGGCACCACCCGCGCCGCGGCCCTGACCGACCAGCTGCTCGACGCCGGCCTGGGCCTGGCGGGCCTGATCCTGGTGTCTTGCGCGATGGACCTGCAGGGCCTGGTCTTCAGCGCCCGCAACGACTTGCCCTACGCGCTGTTTCTGCCGGCCTTTGCCGCCGCCGCGCAGTACCACGGCACGCTGGCCGGGCCGCTGGCGGTGTCGCCTGAGGCCGCGCGCACGGCGGCCGAGGCCTTTGTCAACGACGACTACCTGGCCGCGCTGCAGGCTGGCGCACGGTTGAGCGGCATGGCCCGCAGCCGCATCGAGCAGCGGCTGGCCGAACTCACCGGCCTGCCCAGGGCGGTGGTGCAGGAGAACAACCTGCGCATCAGCGACGGCAAGTTCTTCGTCGAGGCGCTGCGCCCGCGAGGCCGCTTGCTCGGCCGGCTGGATGCGCGTGCCAGCGCGCCGCTGGCCGCCACCCGCGAGCGCGAGATGGCCTTCGACTCTGGCATCGAGGGTGTCGCCATTCCCTACACCGCCGCCGCGCTGGCCTACTACGCGGCGCTGGGCCTGCCGATGGGCGAGCGCTACGAGGTGATGTCGATGGCCACCCACAAGGCCTGGAACTGGCAGCGCGCCAGCCCGGAGGCCAGCGCGGGCAGCGGCGACCCGCCCGGCTTCACCACCACCGGCGACGACCTGGCCCGCGCGATGCGCCGCAACCCGCTGATGAAAGTGCTGGTGGCCAGCGGCCGCTACGACCTGGGTACGCCGTATTCGGCCACCGACTGGTCGCTGGCCCAGCTGGACGCGCCCCCCGACGTGCTGGCCCGCATCCAGCACCGCTACTACGACGCCGGCCACATGATGTACACCCGCCGCGCCGACCTGGCGCAACTCAAAACCGACCTGGAAACCTGGTTGTGATACCCCGAAGCGCCTGCGGCGCCAAGGAAAACTGACATGCACATCGGCATCCTCACCGGCGGTGGCGACTGCCCCGGCCTCAACGCGGTGATCCGCGCCGTCACGCTGGCGCTCAGCCACCAGGACGGCGCCCGCGTCACCGGCATCCGCCGCGGCTTTCTCGGCCTGCTGACCCGCG
>JAYVDE010000263.1:0-5667 GCA_043749575.1 Burkholderiaceae bacterium
CAGCAAGACCTCGGCAGTGGCGTCGGACGGGTCATCGCCAGCGGCCTGGCGCTGATCAAGCCGCTGCTGCAACACGGCGGCGGGCGCCTCGCAGAGCAGCAGCGTGAAGGGCACGCCCAGGCGCTGCGCCAGCAAGCGCAGCGCATCACGCTCGGCGCGCTGCAGGCTGGCCGCGTCGATGACCACCGGCACACCCGCCTGCACTGCGGCTGCGGCCAGGTCTTGCAGGCGGGCGTAGGTGCGTTGGGTCACCTCGGCCTCATAGAGACCCAGCGCAGGGGCCGCGCGCGCGGTGGGCGCCAAGCCGAACAGCCGCTTGCGCTCCACGTCCGAGCGCAGGCGCACACCGCCCAGTTGCTGCGCAAGTTGCCCGGCCACCGCCGTCTTGCCGCTGCCCGACAGGCCCATCATCAGCACCAGCTGCGGCCGCGCCGGTGCGGCCAGCGCGCTGGCCACGTCGAGGTAGCGCCGCGCCTTCGCCAGCCCGGCCGCGCGGGCCTGGTCATCGGCGCCGGCCGGCACGCCCAGCAGCGCCACCTTGGCGCGCACCGCGGCACGGTGCACGGCCCACCAGGCCAGCAGCGGCAGCGCGGCCCAATCGCCGCTGGCTTCCAGCGTGCGGTTGATGAAGCGCCAGCCCCACTGCGGCAGACCGTGGGCCAGCAAGTCCATGAAGGGGAAAGCCAGGTCGCCGATGGTGTCGATCTGGCGCAGCCGGGCGTCGAACTCCAGCGCATCAAACAGCACCGCCACCCCGTCGGCCCAGAAGAGGTTGCCCAGGTGCAGGTCGCCATGGCCATCACGCACCCGGCCGTCGCGGGCGCGCTGGTCCATCAGCGCGGGCCGCTCGGCGGCGCGACTCCAGCCTTGCAGCGCTGCCACCTGGCCGGCCAGGTCGGCGGCGGCGGCGGCGGCGATGTCGGCGGCGGCCGGGGCGGTGGCAGTGACGGCGGCAGTAAGCAGCGCCAGCAGTTCGGCCCAGTTGTCGCGCACGCCCTGGCAGGTGGCCTCGGCGTGGCCGGGGCCGACCGCCAGCGGCGGCTGCCCGGCATGGAAGGCGGCCACCGCTTCGGCCAGGCGGTCGACCTGGGGCTCGGTCAGTCGGCCCTCGCTGGCGAGCCGGTCGACGGTCTGGCGGTGGTCGAAACGGCGCATGCGCACCGCCCAGTCGACCACCACGCCGGCCGGTACCTGGCCCGGCCCGGCGATGACGGCACCGGTGCTGGACTGCAGCACCGGCACCACACCCAGGTACCACTGCGGCGCGGTGCGCCGGTTCAGCCGCAGTTCTTCAAGGCAAGCGGCCTGTCGCAGCGCCAGGGTGGAAAAGTCGACAAAGGCCAGCAACACCGGCTTCTTGAGCTTGTAGACATGATCACCGGCCAGCAACAGCGAGGACAAATGGGTCGCGATCAAGCCCGCGGCATCGGGGTGGCCGCCGCAGGCACCGGGCCGGCGCAACTGCGCCACCATCGCCGCGTGAGCGGCCAGCGCGGTCGCCTGATCGTCATGGGCGCCGGCCGCGGCGGCGGCGGCGGCGGACAGCGGCGCGGACACTGGGCCTGGCAGGGGCTTCATCATCTCGGCGGCGGGCTGCTGCCGTGCCGGCTCCTTGAAGCGCTGGCTTTGGCCATTGCGTTGGCAGAAGCCAGCGCGTTGTGCCGACGGCGCGGCAGGCGGGCGGGGGTTGATCGGCTCATGGCGGCGCGCGCAAATGGCCCAGCGGCAGTGCCGCGCCGGCCTTCACCTCGCCCAGCGAAAAACGGGTGTGGATGTCCTTCACGTTGGGCAGTTTGAACAGCGTGTCCATCGCCCAGCGCGAATAGGCGTCGAGGTCGGTGGTCAGCACCTGCAGCTCGAAGGTGCCGGCGCCGCTGATGTAGTGGCAGCTCAGCACCTCGGGCAGCACCCGGATGGCGTCTTCCAGCGCCCGGGTGCCGTCGGCGTTGTTGCGCTCGGCATCCACCCGCACAAAGGCCAGCGCGCCCAGGCCGATGCGGCGGCGGTCGATCTCGGCGCGGTAGCCGGTGATGATGCCCTGCGCCTCCAGCCACTTGACACGCCGCCAGGTGGGTGCGGCCGACAAGCCGATGCGGCTGGCGAGTTCGGCGTTGGACAGTCGCGCGTCACGCTGCAGTTCGTCGAGGATGGCGACGTGCCAGCGGTCAAGGCCGGCGCCGTGGCCGCCACCGTGGTCATCACCGGGCGCAACCCCGGGCTCGCCGGCGGCCGTCAGTGTTTTCCCCAGTTTTGGCTTCTTGAGCGCGTTTCTTTCTCGGCTAGGCATGAATTGGCCTGTTCTGTTGCGCCGAGTATCGGCACAACGGCAAACAAAGAAAAGACTTCGCCGGCCTCATTTCCTACACTCAAGCATCCCTGTTGGCCTGGAGCCCGCCGCCATGAACGCACCGCTGCCCGACTCGATCCGCAAGTCCCTCGAAGCCGCCACGCTCGATGACCAGCCGCGCAGCGCTTGGCGGCGAAGCCACAGATACACCACGGGCTGCGCAGCAGCACGCCGTGGATTTGGCGGCTAGCGCCATTGAGAACAGGAGAAATGACATGAACGCACCGCTGCCCGATTCGATCCGACTGGCCCTCGAAGCCGCAACGCTAGACGACAAATACACCCTGCCCGAGGGCCGCGCCTTCATGTCGGGCGTCCAGGCGCTGGTGCGCCTGCCGATGCTGCAGCGCCAGCGTGACGCCGCCGCGGGCCTGAACACCGCCGGCTTCATCAGTGGCTACCGCGGCAGCCCGCTGGGTGGTTACGACCAGTCGCTGTGGGCGGCCAAAAAACACCTGGCGTCGCAGAACATCGTGTTCCAGCCCGGCGTCAATGAAGAGCTGGCGGCCACCGCGGTGTGGGGCACGCAGCAGATGGAGTTTGACCCCGAGAACAAGAAGTTCGACGGCGTGTTCGGCATCTGGTACGGCAAAGGGCCGGGCGTGGACCGCTGTTCGGACGTGTTCAAACACGCCAACCTGGCCGGCACCGCGCCGCACGGTGGCGTCATCGCGCTGGCCGGTGACGACCACGTCGCCAAGAGCAGCACCGCCGCGCACCAGAGCGACCACATCTTCAAGGCCTGCGGGCTGCCGGTGTTCTTTCCGTCATCGGCGCAGGAGATCCTCGACCTGGGCCTGCACGCCTTTGCGATGAGCCGTTTTTCCGGGCTCTGGACCTCGATGAAGACGATCCAGGAAGTCGTCGAATCGTCGGCCAGCATCGATGTCTCGCCCGACCGCGTCAACATCATCCTGCCGACTGATTTCATGATGCCCGAGGGCGGCCTGCACATCCGCTGGCCCGACGCGGCGCTGGTGCAGGAAGCCCGGCTGTTCGACTACAAGTGGTACGCCGCGCTGGCTTATGTGCGGGCCAACAAGCTCAACTACAACGTGGTCGAGGGGCCGAACGACCGCTTCGGCATCATCGCCAGCGGCAAGGCCTACAACGACACCCGCCAAGCGCTGGCCGACCTGGGGCTCGACGACGACAGCTGCCGGCAAGTCGGCATCCGGCTGCACAAGGTCAATGTGGTCTGGCCGCTGGAAGCCAGCATCACCCGCGATTTCGCCCAGGGCCTGCAGGAGATCCTGGTGGTCGAAGAAAAGCGCCAGGTCATCGAATACCAGCTGAAGGAAGAGCTGTACAACTGGCGCCCCGACGTGCGGCCCAATGTGCTGGGCAAGTTCGACGAGGTCGAAGGTGACATGAACCGGGAAGGGCCCTTCGGCGGCCACGGCGGCGAATGGAGCCAACCCAACCCCAGCGGCAACTGGCTGTTGCGTGCCAACGCCGACCTGAACCCGACGCTGATCGCCCAGGCCATCGCCAAGCGCTTGCGCAAGCTGAACCTGCCGCAAGACATCGCCGCGCGCATCGACGCCCGCATCGCGCTGATCGAGGCCAAAGAGCGCGCGCTGGCCACCGGCGCCACCGGGGGTGCTGATCGCCAGGCCTGGTTCTGCTCGGGTTGCCCGCACAACACCAGCACCAAGCTGCCCGAGGGTTCACGGGCGATGGCCGGCATCGGCTGCCACTTCATGGCCACCTGGATGGACCGCGAGACGATTGGTTTTACCCAAATGGGCGGCGAAGGCGTGCCCTGGGTCGGCCAATCGCACTTCAGCAAACGCCCGCACATGTTCGCCAACCTGGGCGACGGCACTTACTTCCACTCGGGCTCGCTGGCGGTGCGGCAAAGCATCGCCTCGGGCGTCAACATCACCTACAAGATCCTCTACAACGACGCGGTGGCGATGACCGGCGGCCAGCCGATCGACGGCATCCTGACGGTGCCGCAGATCAGCCGGGCGATGGAGGCCGAAGGCGCGCGGACGATCATCATCGTCACCGACGACCCCGACAAATATTCGAAATCCCACAACGCGCCGCTGAACCTGGCGCCCGGCACCACGGTGCGCCACCGCGACGAGCTGGACCAAGTGCAGCGCGAGCTGCGCGAGCTGCCCGGCTGCACCATCCTGATCTACGACCAGACCTGCGCCAACGAGAAGCGCCGCCGCCGCAAGCGCGGCAAGCTGGCCGATCCGGCCAAGCGCGTGGTCATCAACGAGCTGGTCTGCGAGGGCTGTGGCGACTGCAGCGTGCAGAGCAACTGCCTGTCGGTCGAGCCGATCGAGACCGAATTCGGCCGCAAGCGCCGCATCAACCAGAACAGCTGCAACAAGGACTATTCCTGCGTCAAGGGTTTCTGCCCCAGCTTCATCACCGTCGAGGGTGGCCAGCTGAAAAAGCCGAAGAAGGAGTCCAGGATCGACCCGTTCACTTTGGCGACGCTGCCGCAGCCGATGCTGCCGCTGTCGCTGGACGAGCTGGGCCGCGACCGCGCCTGGGGCATCGTGGTCGCGGGTGTGGGCGGCACCGGCGTGATCACCATCGGCTCGCTGCTGGGCATGGCCGCGCACCTGGAAGGCAAGGGCGTGGTGACGCAGGATTCGGGCGACGGCACCGACCGCTACCAGCGTTGCCGTGTTGCGAGCGGAGGAGCGCTCCAGCGTATTTCGGAGGTCGTCGTGCCCAAACTTCATCATGCCCGTAAAGTCGGCATGACCGGGACGAGGCACAGTGATCTCGGGCGGGGCTTCGCCCTCAGTGAGCGGCTCGACCGACATCTTGACGGTCCAGTTGGCCCAGTCCCGGTTGCGTACCACCAGCGTGATCGGGCTGCCCATCGCCAGGCCGAAACGGATGCCGGATAAAATCTCGGCCGTGTCCGACTCGATCTTCTGCCGAGCGCCTCGCCCGTACCCGCCCTGACGGCGTTTAAGCTGGATGTTGATTGGTTCTGCGGTGATGGCTAGTCCAGCGGGGACACCTTCGATGACTGCGGTTAAAGCCGGGCCGTGAGACTCGCCGGCGGTGAGGAATCTAAACATAATGTCTATTATACCTGAAAATGAAACCGGGCATAAAATACGGGGCAAGACATAAAAAAACCCGGCCCTTTCGGACCGGGTTTTACGAGGTTGTGCTTATGGAGTGACAGTGACACTCTGGCCGCCATTAGCATTGGCGGTCGCGCTGTCGTTGCTCTCACCTATAATTGTCGGTGTGACGAAAATCAGCAGTTCCTGATCATTCGTCTGCTTGGAGCGGGTACGGAACAGATTGCCAAGAATAGGCAGGTCTGCCAGGAT
>JAYVDE010000264.1:0-14426 GCA_043749575.1 Burkholderiaceae bacterium
CGATGCGCTGGCCGCGATCAAGGCGCGCCAGCCCGACCTGCCAGTGCTGATCCTGAGCGGTTTCGCCGAGTCCCACTACGCCACCACGCTGTTGCGCCAAGGCGCCAGCGGCTACCTCAACAAGGACTGCGACCCGGAAGAGATCGTCAAGGCGATCCGCACCGTGGCCCGCGGCCGCAAGTACATCACTGCTGGCGTCGCCGAGATGCTGGCCGACGGCCTGGGCGGCGGCGGCGACCGGCCGTTGCACGAACAACTGTCCGAGCGGGAATTGCAGGTTTTCCTGCGCTTGGCCCAGGGCGAGACCATCGGCCACATGGCCGAGAGCCTGTCGCTGAGCGTCAAGACCGTCAGCACCTACCGCACGCGGGTGATGGAAAAGATGCAACTTGCATCGAACAGCGACCTGACCTACTACGCGCTGAAAAACGGCTTGATCCAGTAGCCCGTGTCGCTCGTTCGAAAGGGCGGCCGGTCTGGTCAGGCCCCTCACACCGGTGCATCTTGGGCGGCAGTGCCCAGCGCCAGCTCGCCGCAATACTGGATCAGCGCGTCCAGGTCGTGTGACTTGTCGAACACCCGGGCAGCGCCCAGTGCCAGGCACTGGCGCCGCATGTCCGGTGTCACGTAGTTGCTGAGCACCACCATGGCATGGTGGTTCGGCATCGATTGCGCCGCCCTCAACACGCCCAGGCCCGATCCGCCTTTGAGAAACAGATCAACGATCACCAGATCGACCGCCTGGCCAGGGCGTTCCAGCCACTGCACGGCGGTGGACTGGTCGGCGGCCGTGCCCACCACCTGAACCGGCGCCAGCTCTTCGAGCGTGGCGATCAGGTTCTCTCGGATGACCGGACTGTCTTCGACGAGGTAGGTCTTCAGCGGTGGCATGAACGGCGGGGGTGCGTGGGCGTGCGCGCTTGGGTGCTGGGTGCACGGTGCAACTTTGGCGAGATCGGGCGGTGCACTTCGCTGCAGCTGTGGAGCGACATGGGATTGCCCCCGAGTGTGCCCGCTGTCGCTGCCAAAAACATTCGGCAGTGCACCAGCATCGCTGTAGGACGCAGCCTACAACGTGGCGAACAACGCGGCTTGGGTCGACGCCGGCAGTGCGCTGTAGGACGCCGACTACCCACGCCAGCGGTGCTGTCTGCTGTGCGCGGGTGGCGTCGCGGCCGAAGATAGGTTTTCTGCAACGGGGTTGAAAAACATGAACGCTGTCAAGTTGACTGCTATCGCGCTGATCCTGGCCGGGGCCCTGGCACTGGCTTACGGTAGCTTCAGTTTCACCAAGTCCACCCATGAGGCCAAGCTGGGGCCGTTGACGATGACAGTGCAGGAAAAGCAGACGGTGAACCTGCCGGTCTGGGCCGGCGTTTCAGCCATTGTGATCGGTGCCGCGCTGCTGCTCTTCGGCGGCAAGCGCGGTTAGGTGACCAGCATGAATTCATGGTCGGCCACACGCCAGCGCAGCTTGTTGACCACGATTTGGCCGAGCATTCTCGCGGCGCTTGTGGGCTTCGGCTTGTTGCTGGCGTTTTACCAAGTGGTTCGCGGCGCCGTTGACGAGGCGGCGCTGCGACGCCAGGCGGTGGCTCACCAGGCTGATGCCATCTGGCGCTGCCAGCGAGCGCCCGACCACGGCGCCAGCCAACACTGCGCGGCGATGCTGGCGAGCCTGACACCTGGTCGCGTGGCTGTGCCAGGCCGCGTCGTGCTGCTGGCGGCGGGCCGCTGATTGCTGCGTCCTGTTTGGCGATGCGTGCGCCGGCTGCCAAGCTACACGGCAGTGGCTGGCGGCCGCAGCGCTGATCAACAAGACCTTCTGCGGCGCTGCCGTGCAAGCCCTTTTCATTCACCACCCAATGAGCCCACACCATGAAAATTCTGACCATCCTGTCCCTTGCCGCCACCGTGGTCACCACCGCGTTGCCGGCCCATGCAGCGACCAACATCGGTGTCACGATCGGCATCAACGCACCGGGCCAATACGGCCGCATCGACATCAACAATTATCCGCAGCCGGTGCTGGTGCTGCAGCAGCCCATCATCTACGCGCCCACACCGCAGGCGGTTTACCAACGCCCGATCTACCTCTACGTGCCAACGTCGCATCGGGCCAACTGGGGCCGTTACTGCGGCAACTACCGGGCCTGCGGCCAACCGGTGTACTTTGTGCAGGAAAGCTGGGTGCGCGACGAATACCAGCGTGAACAGCACCGGCACCACCCCTCCGGCAAGCCCGGCAAGTCCTACAAGTCCGATGGCCGTGACGACGATCACCGTGGCCAAGGAAACGGCAAGGGCAAGGGCAAAGACAAGGGCAAGCACGACGACTGAAGCAAGCTGTGCCAACGGCGGTGCGCAGCCGGCCGGGCTCGTGCCCGCCGGGGGCTCAGCCCAGTGACTGTTGCAGGCGTTGTTCGTCAATCGGCGCGCCGCCAACGATCAGGGTCTTGACCCGGCCGGGCTCGAGGATGAAGCCGACCGCCTGGTAGAACGAGATCGCACGGGCGTTGCCGGTCAGCACCCAGACGGTCACCGATGGGTGCCGCCGTTCGATCATGGCCGCGCGGCTGGCTTGCCAGAGCCGGTGGCCATGGCCTTGGCGCCAGGCCGCGGGGTCGAGGTACAGCGCGATCAGCTCGGCCGCACCGGGCGGCGTGTCCAGGTCACGCGCGGCTGCGCAGCAACTGAAGCCCAGCAGGCTGCCATCGTCTGCCTTGCTCACCAGGATGTGGTCGAGGCCCGACTCGATCGCATGCCGCCAAGTGGCACTGCGCTGCGGCACTGACAGCCCGGCCAGGTAATCAGCGGCCATCAGCCCTTGGTAGGCCGCTTGCCAGCCCCGCACACTAACCCCGGCGATGGCGTCGGCATCGGCCGGCGTGGCGGGCATCACCGGCATGGCGGTGGTCTCGTCGATCTCGTGGATCTCGTGGATGGCATGGCAGCCCGCCAGTGCCTAACGGTAGACCAGCGCACCGTCGTCGAGGTCGGCCAGCGGCAGTTCGTCTTTTTCGGTCCAGTAATCCTGGCTGTGCAGCCAGGGCGCTTGGTTGCCCTGGCGCGGCAGCAAGGCCACGCCGCGCGCCATGTAGCCGGGGTTGAAGTTCTCGGGGTCGACCCAGGGGTTCAGCGCCATGCCCTGGTCTTGCGGGCGCAGCGCCGGCACCACCACCTGGGCCCCCCGGGCGTCCATGTGCTGCAGCAGGCGGCAGACCAGCTGGCTGAGCAGGTCGGCGCGCAGCGTCCAGCTGGCGCGGAAGTAGCCGAACACCCAGGCCAGGTTGGGCAGGCCGGTGAACATCGTGCCGCGCCAGGCGATGCTGTCGCCAAACTTCAGCGCCTGGCCGTCGACCGTGAACCGGATGTCGCCCAGCACGCTCAAGTTGAAACCGGTGGCGGTGACCACCACGTCGGCCTTGAGCAGCGGACCGGATTTCAGCTGGATGCCGTGCGCGGTGAAGGCCTCGATCTGGTCGGTGACCACCGAGGCCTTGCCTTCACGCACGCTCTTGAACAGGTCGGCGTTCGGCACAAAGGCAATGCGCTGCTGCCAGGGCCGGTAGCGCGGGTTGAAGTGTTGCTCGACTTCGGCCTCGAAGCCCGGGCCCAGCGCCGCGCTGACGCCCGCCAGCAAGTCGTGCCGCACCGCCTCAGGCTCGGCGATGCAGCGGCGGGTGAAGGCGGCCTGGTCGAACAGCACCTTGCGGCGCACGATCTCGTGGGTCCATTCGGTGGGGATGTCGAGCTGGCGCAGCGTGTCGGCCAGCTCGTTGGCGTTGCGCCCGGTGATGAAGAAGGTGGGCGAGCGCTGCAGCATCGTCACGTGCGCGCACTGGTCGGCAATCGCCGGGATCAGCGTCGCCGCAGTGGCGCCCGAGCCGATGACCACCACCTGCTGGCCGGTCAGGTCCAGGTCGGCCGGCCAGTTCTGCGGGTGCACGATGCGGCCTTCGAAACGGTCCATGCCGGGCCACTCGGGCGTGTAGCCCTCGGCGTGGCGGTAATAGCCCTGGCACATCCACAGGAAGTTGGCGCTGATCTGCACTGACTCGGGCTGGCCATCGGCGCCCGGGCGGGTGGCGCTGACCGTCCAGCAGCGCTGCTCGCTCGACCAGGCCGCCGATTCGATGCCGTGCTGGTAACGGATGTGCGGCGCCAGCTGGTTTTCGGCGATCACCTCGCCGAGGTATTTGAGGATCTCGGCCGCCGTTGCGATGGGCGCGCCCAGCCACGGCTTGAAGCCGTAGCCGAAGGTGAACAAGTCGCTGTCGGAGCGGATGCCCGGGTAGCGGTGGGTGCGCCAGGTGCCGCCGTAGCCGGCCTGCGCCTCCAGCACCACGAAGGATTTGCCGGGGCAGTCGCGCTGCAGGTGGTAAGCGGCGTCGATGCCGGAAATGCCGGCACCGACGACCAGCACGTCGAAGTGTTCGCTGGCGCTTGTTGCGCTGACAGCGCCAGCGGCGTCGGTCAATGAGGTCATGGCTTTACTTGAATTCAGGCTCGTCCCACCACGGGAAGAAATCGGGCATGTCGGTCGAGACCTGGTTGGGGTAGACCGGGGTTCGTTTCTCCAGGAAGGAGCTGACACCCTCGCGTGCATCGGCCGACTGGCCGCGCGACTGGATCACCCGGCTGTCGATCTGGTGGGCGGCCATCGGGTGCGCTTGCCCGGCCATGTGCCACAGCATCTGGCGGGTCAGTGCGATCGACACCGGCGCGGTGTTGTCGGCGATCTCGCGGGCCAGCGCTCGCGCGGCCGGCAGCAGGTCGGCCGGTGCGTGCAGGCTGCGTACCAGGCCGCGGTCCAGCGCTTCCTGGGCGTTGAACACCCGGCCGGTGAAACACCATTCCAGCGCGGTCTGCATGCCGACCAGCCGGCCCAGGAACCAGGTCGATGCGGCCTCGGGCGTGATGCCGCGGCGGGCGAAGACGAAACCGAAGCGTGCGTCGGTGCTGGCCATGCGGATGTCCATCGGCAACTGCATCGTCATGCCGATGCCGACCGCCGCGCCGTTGATCGCGCCGATCACGGGTTTGAGGCTCTTGAAGATGCGCAGCGTGGCGATGCCGCCGCCGTCGCGGTAGACATCACTCACCTTGTACTTGTCGCGGGCCGACTCGCCACGCGAGGCGTAGTCGAAGGTCTTGCCGCCCGACGACAAGTCGGCGCCGGCGCAGAAGGCCCGGCCGGCGCCGGTGATGATGACCACGCGCACCGCGTCGTCGGCATCGGTGGCGTCGAAGGCCGCCACCAGATCGTCACGCATCTGGGACGTGAAGGCGTTCATCTTCTCGGGGCGGTTCAGCGTCAGGGTGGCGATGCCATCGGCCACGCTGTAGAGCAGGGTTTCGAAGCTGGGCTGGGTCATGCGGGTTCTCCGAAGTTCAAGAAATGTGTCAGGCGGCGGCTTGCAACACCGGTTGGCGCAGCGCGGGCGCCAGACCGGCGCCCATCAAGTCGATGAAGTTGTCAGCGTAGAAGCGCTGCCGGGCGGCTGCGCTGCAGCCCTGCAGCGATTCGTCAAAGCGTTTCAGCGGCGCGCGGCCCCCTTCGACATGCGGGTAGTCCGACGAGAACAACGCCACCTCGTCACCCGCGTTGGCGATGATCCAGCCGGCGTCTTCGTGGGGATAGGGTGTGACCCGCAGCTGGCGCTGCACGATCTCGCTGGGCTTGGCCGACAGCTGCTGCAACCGGGTCTCGTTGCGCATGAAGGCGTGCGCGGCCGAATCCATTGCCCGCATCCAGCCCGGCAGCCAGGCCGCGCCGAGTTCGATCGCGCCAAACTTCAGCCGTGGGAAGCGGTCGAACACGCCGTCGAAGATCAGCGTGGCCAGCGTCTGCATCACCGCATGGGGGATCGGCATGTAGCTGACCGCCGTGAAGTTGTCGTCGCCGCCGTGGAAGTCGGGCACCGCGGGCAGGCCGTTGGCCTTATAGACCGGGTTCATCTTGTCTTCGCCGCCGACATGGAACAGCACCGGTATGCCGGCCTCCTGCGCCTGCGCCCACACCGCATCCAGCGCGACATGGCTGGGGCTGTGTCGCTGTGGACACTTCGACGGCACCAGCAGCGCCTTGGCGCCCAGCTTGATCGCCAGCGCGGTGGTGGTGGCGGCGCGCTCAAAGTCTTCCAGCGGCACATAGGCGGTAGCCAGCAGGCGCTGATCGACCGCGCAAAACGTGGTCATCATGCGGTTGTGCGCGTCGGCGGCGGCGTAACAAAGCGCCATGTCGTCGCCCGCATCCAGGCCAAAGTTGCCGAGGCTGAAGGTGGTGAACACCAGCTGGCTGGCGAAGCCCAGCAGGTCCAGCGCATGCGGCCGGTCGGCGGCGATGAAGGCGCCGTGGGCCTCGTAGTTCTTGCGCAGCAACAGGTTGGCCGCGATGCCGGCGCGGAAGGCGGCGTCGGCATGAGCCTCGTGCGAGCGGCCGGGCCGCAGGTTGCGGCGCAACGCGGCCTGGTAACCGGCGCAGGCGTGGAACGCGGCCAGTCGGCCGGGCTCGAAGTGGTCGTCCAAGCAGTCGTCGAGTTCCATCAAATGGCTGTCGGCGTCGTGGATCAAGCGGCCGTTGGCGTAGCTCATGGTCGGGGCTCCTCGGTTGAGAAAAGCGGGGCGGGATCGAGTACCACCTGCGTGCTTCGCAGGCCGGCGATCTGCGCGTCGGTGTAGCCGGCCTCGCGCAGCAACTCGGTGTTGTGCTGGCCCAGGCTGGGCGCCGGGCCGGGCGCACGCTGGGCCACCCCGGCCAGGTGGATGGGGTTGGACAGCGTGAAGCTGTTGCCGTGCGCGTACGGCACCAGCGCGCCGGCCTGGCGCATCTGTTCGTCGTGGGCCAGGTCGGCCAGCGTGCCGATCACGCCGAAGGTGATGCCGGCGCGGTCCAGCAGCGCGCGCCAATGCGCCAGGTCTTGGCCGATGAAGGCGGCGTCGAACAGGGCGATGACCTCGGCGTGGTGCGCAGCGCGGCCGACCGCAGTGGTCAAGCGGGGGTCGTCGGCCAGATGCGTCAAGCCCAGCGCGGCCAGCAGGCCGGGCAGTTGGCGGGCCTCGTTCAGCACCACCAGGGTCAGCCAGCGGCCGTCGCGGCAGCGGTACAGGTTGCTCAGCGGGTTGGGCGCATGGCTGCGTGGCTGACGCGGCGGATAGGCCTCGCCCGCCAGCTGCGCCTGCACCTGCACCGCGTTGGCCCACAGGCCATTGGCCATCAGCGAGGTGCTGACCTGGCCGCCGCGGCCGGTTTTCTCACGCCGGTACAGCGCGGTGGTGATGGCGGCGAACAGCGAGACGCCGCTGGGGTGGTCGCCCATGCCGGCCACCGGGCGCACGGGCGGCCCGGTGTGGTCGGCGCGCACCATGTCCATCAGCCCCGTGCGGGCCCAGTAGGCGGTGACGTCGAAACCGGTCTTGCTGGCCTCGGGGCCGGTCTCGCCGTAGGCGGTCATCGAGCCGTAGATCAGCCGGGGGTTCAGCGCCAGCAGCGTAGTGGCGTCGATCGCCAGCCGCTCGCGCACCGGCAGCGGCAGGTTGGTGATAAACACATCGGCCTGCGCCACCAGCCGGTGCAGCACGGCCTGACCGGCGGCCAGCTTGAGGTCGAGCACCAGGCTGCGCTTGCCACGCGAATTCAGGTCCCAGACGAAATTGCTGGCCGGCTCACCCAGACCCAACAGCTTGAACAGGTCGCGGTGCGGGTCGCCGTTGGGCGGCTCCAGCTTGACCACGTCGGCGCCCACGTCGGCCAGGATCATGGCCGCGGCGGGCGCGGCGATGTAGCTGGCGCAATCGATGACTTTCAGGCCCTCGAACGGCAGCGGATCAGTGGTCATGTTGGTGATGTGTGATGGTGGTCGTGGTTTTGGTCGTCATGGTGACTGCGGCCCCCGGCAAGCCCGTGCGACGATCCCGCCGAACCCTGGAGATTTGGCATGGCCGTACCCGGCGAATCGCTTCACACCGCCTTCGATGGCGGCTGGCTGCTGCCCGAACCCGCTGCGCGCGAGGCGGTGCACACCCGCAGCATCGTCTGCCGCAGCTTTCGCCGCGACGACGGCCTGCTCGACATCGACGGCCGCTTCATCGACACCCGGCCGTTTGCCTACGACAGCGATTTTCGCGGTCCCTGTCAGGCCGGATCGGCGCTGCACAACATGCAGCTGCGGCTGACGATAGCCCGCGACCGCAGCATCGCGGCACTGGTCTCGGCGATGCCCTCGACGCCCTACGAAGGCTGCTCGGGTGTCAACCCGAACTTCCAGCGCTTGGTCGGCTTGTCGATCGCCAAGGGCTTTCGCAAGGCGATGCGCGAGAGGATTGGTGGGGTTGAGGGTTGCACCCACATCCTGGCGCTGCTCGACGCGATGAGCGCGGCCGCGGTGCAGGCCTTTGCATCGGCGGCCTACGCGCCGAAGAAGCCCGGCCAGGCCGATCCGGTGCGGATCTGGAAGCTCGACGCGCTGGTTGACACCTGCTTCTCGTACCGGCGCGATGGCGAGGTGATGACGCGCCTGCTGCAGCGCGGCTGACGGCCAGCTGCAGCCTGGCAGGCTGCCGCCTCGGCGATGGCTCAATGAGCGCAGGCCTGGCGGCGCGGGCCGGCGCGTCATGCCCGCCGCTCCAGCCGTTCGACCGCGGCTTCGGCCTGCGCCAGCGCCAGCAGGATGCCGCGCTTCAAGCCCTCGAGGTCGACCCCGAGCGTGCTCTTTTTGCCTTCCAGGTAGCGGGCGTAGACACCATGCACGATGGCGGCTGATTTCCAGCGGTTGAAGCCGATGTAGAAGTCCAGCTTGCTCAGGTCGCGCCCGGTGCGCGCGGCGTAGCGGTCGGCCATTTGCTGGCGCGTCGGGAAACCCGGCAGCGAGGTCGGTGGCACGTTGCGCACCGGCGGCGGATCACCCGGTTCGGCCCACTGGTTCAGCGCATAGGCTAAGTCGGCCAGCGGGTCGCCCAGGGTCGAGATCTCCCAGTCGACCACCGCGGCGATACGGCCATCGGCGCCGATCAGCGTGTTGTGCAGGCCGTAGTCGCCGTGCACGATGCGCGCCGGCCCCTGCTCGGGCGTGTGCGCCAGAAAGTAGCGCTGCAGCGCGTGGGCGCGGGGGTCGTCGAGTTGGGCCCCGGCGATCGACGCGTTCCACGACCGGTACCAGGTCTTCAACTGGCGGCCGATGTAGTTGTCTTTCTTGCCCAGCTCACCCAGGCCGACCGCGTCGGGGTCGATGGCGTGCAGGTCGGCCAGCACGTCGATGAAGGAGTGCCCCAGCGTCTGGCGCAAGGGCTCGGGCGCCCAGCGCCGGGCGTCGTCGGCGCTGTAGAGCGGGTGGCCAGCGACATGGCCCATCAGGTAGAAATGCGCGCCGGTGACCGTGGTGTCTTCGCAGAAGCCCAGCGCGGCCGGCACCGGCACTGCCCGGTCGCCGGCCGTGCTGCCCGACATGCCGCCAGCCATGCCGCCCAACGCGCTGATCAAGGCCCATTCGCGGGCCATGTCGTGCGCCTTGGGCAGCAGTTCGCCCATTGGCGGGCGGCGGATCACCGCCTTGCGGCCCTGCGCGTCGTCGACCAGGTAGGTCAGGTTGGAGTGGCCGCCTTCAAGCCGGGTCCAGACCAGCGGCGTCTGCAGCGCCGGCACGTGGGCGCTGATCCAGGCTTCGACCTGGGGCACGTCGTAACCCACGACCGCACCGGTAGGTGCTTGGGCAACAACCGCGCCGGCAGGCGCTTGCGGCGTGCTCACCTCATTCACCCTTGAAGGCGGCCTTGCGGCGCTCGAGAAAGGCCATGCCGCCCTCGCGGGCGTCGGCCGAATCCCCGGCCATCAACTGGTGCGTGGCCTCCATCGCCAAGGCCTCGGCATAACTCTGCTCCATCGCGCGGGCGATGCCCTGGCGAATCAAGCCCAGCGAGCGGGTCGGGCCGCTGGCCAGGCGCTCGGCCAGGGCCTTCGCCTGCGCCATCAGCTCGGCATCGTCGACAGCCTTGTAAATCAGGCCCCAGGCTTCGGCCTTGTCGGCGGGGATGCGCTCGCCCAGCATCATCATCTCGGTGGCGCGGGCCTTGCCGACCAGCCGGGTCAGCATCCAGGTGGCACCGCCGTCGGGCACCAGGCCGATGTTGACGAAGGCCTCCAGAAAGTAAGCCGACCGCGCCGCGACGACAAAATCGCCGGCCAGCGCCAGCGAGGCGCCGATGCCCGCGGCCACGCCGTTGACCGCGCAGACCACGGGGATGGTCAGCCGCGACAAGGCCATCATCGTCGGGCTGTAGTGCTCGGTCAGCGCCTGGTAGGCATTGGCACCGCGCGAGGTCGGCGCCTGGCCAGCAGCTTCGCTGCTTGAGTTTGCGCGGCTGGCCAGATCGGCGCCGCTGCAGAAGGCCCGGCCTTCACCAGTGATGACCAGCGCGCGTGCGCCCAGGCCGGGCAGTTGTGCCAGCGCAGCCCGCAGCTCGATGAACATCTGCGGCGGTGCCGCATTCAAACGCTGCGGCCGGTTCAGCGTGATCGTCGCCACAGCGCCTTGCTGTTCCAGGCGGATCGTCTCGAAGGTGGGCAGCGCGGTGTCGGTCATCTAGGGTTTCCTCTAGCCTGTTGGGCGGTCTGTGGGGGTGAAAAGCTTGCGGGCCAGCGTAGCGTCGCGCATCCGTCGTTACTGTCACCGGGCGGACTGTCGGGCACGATCTCGGCAGCCCACAATCGTTTGCATCCCACCCCACCCGCTGGAGCAACACCATGACCGAAGCCCTGATCATCGACGCTTGCCGCACCCCCCGCGGCATCGGCAAACAGGGCAAGGGCGCCCTGGCCGACATGCACCCGCAGCACCTGGGTGCCAACGTGTTGAAGGCGCTGGCCGAACGCACCGGCATCAACACCGCCGATGTCGACGACATCCTGTGGGGCTGCAGCACCCAAAAGGGCACGCAGGGCAATGACCTGGGCCGCATGACGGCGCTGGACGCCGGCTACGACCAGCGCAGCAGCGGCATCACGCTGGACCGCTTTTGCGACTCGGGCATCTCGGTGGTCAACCTGGCCGCCGCCTCCATCATGTCGGGCATGGAAGACCTGGTGGTCGCCGGCGGCTGCGAGATGATGTCGATGACCGCCACGCTGCGCACCGACAGTGGTGCGGGCCCCGGCATGATGGACGCCGGCAACCTGCGGCTGCGCGCCAAGCACCCGCAATCGCACCAGGGTGTTTGCGCCGACGCGATCGCCACGCTGGAAGGCATCAGCCGCCGCGACCTTGATGCGCTGGCGCTGGAAAGCCAAAAGCGTGCTGCGGTGGCCATCGCCGAAGGCCGTTTCAGCAAGAGCTTGATCAAGGTCTACAAGGCCGACGGCACGCTGGCGCTAGCCCATGAAGAGTTTCCCCGCCCGCAGACCACCGCCGAAGGCCTGGCCGCGCTGAACCCGGCGTTCACCAAGCTGGCCGACGTGGCGCTGGACGAACAAGGCACCACCTTCCGCAAGATGATCCTGGCCAAGTACCCGGACCTGGACATCCAGTTTGTGCACCACGCCGGAAACTCGTCGGGGGTGGTCGACGGCTCGGGCGCGCTGCTGCTGGCTTCGCCCAGCTACGCCAGGAAGCACGGCCTGAAGGCCCGTGGCCGCGTCGTGGCAATGGCCAATATGGGCGACTCACCGACGCTGATGCTCAACGCCCCGGTGCCGGCGGCGCGCAAGGTGCTGGCCAAGGCCGGGCTGAGCGTCGACGACATCGACCTGTGGGAAATCAACGAGGCTTTCGCGGTGGTGGCCGAGAAGTTCATCCGCGATTTGAAGCTCAACCGCGACAAGGTCAATGTGAACGGCGGCGCGATGGCGCTGGGCCACCCGATCGGCGCCACCGGCGCGATCCTGATCGGCACGATGCTTGACGAGCTGGAGCGGCGTGACCTGAAGCGCGGCCTGGTCACCATGTGCGCGGCCGGTGGTATGGCCCCGGCGATCATCATCGAGCGCGTCTGACGCTTGCTTGCTGCGCTTGCCGATCTTGGCCTTGCGGCCCGAACCAGAGGCCCGGTCCTCCGCCAGGCACAAACAGTCCGCCGGACTGTTTGTGTCCGGGCAAAGTGCATCGCCGTACGCTTAGGTTTCACAAACTCGTGATCATTGCGGTCAAAGGTCGCTTGAAAAACAAGTTATCGTAGATGCACTAACGCAGTGGCAATCACCTACGATCCATTCAAGCGCGCACAAGCGCTGGCAGAACGAGGGCTTGACTTCGAAGATGCAAAGTACATGTTCGAAGGTGTGACTCTGGAAGTGGAAGATGTACGCAAGGACTACGGCGAAATGCGAGTCATCTGCTACGGCCTACTTGAAGGGCGCATGGTGGTTGTCGGCTATACGCCGCGGGGCGCGGATCGTCACGTCTTCAGCATGAGGAAAGCCAATGAGCGCGAACAAGTCCGCATCGGCCCAAAAGTTGGGCTCTGATCTCAAGCGAATCGACGCCCATGTCATCCAGCCGGATGAATACGAAGATCTTCCCGAAATCACGGACGAAATGCTCGCCCGAGCGAAGATCAACAAAGGTGGGCGACCAAAACTCCCAATTACCAGGAAGTTGATCTCGCTGCGTTTGCCGGAGGAGGTCATTAGCAAATGGCGTGCAACGGGTCCAGGTTGGCAAACAAGAATGGCAAAGCGCCTCGAAGATGTGCCGCAGTGAAACCTAGCCCTTCGCTAAGGCCATGCTGAACAAGTCCTCGCGAGTGTGGGTGCCCTGGTTTGGGATGGGCTGCAAGGCGCAAACCACAGCCATAGCCCAGCTATGGCGAGGATTTGCAACGCTGCAGACTGCCCAAAACAGGGCTGACCGCGCCGCGAGGGACTTGTTCAGCGTTGCCCTAACCTTAGGCCTCACGAAACGCATGCCAGCGGCCATCGCGAAGAAGGTCGCAGAAGCCAGCGCCAGCTCGGAGTGGCAGCACTGTTTTTTCACGCTGCTCGCTCCCGTCTCGCCGCGCTGGCGGTGGCTGGCTGGATCGCTCGCCATAGCTGTCGGTAGATTTTCCCCGTCCGGGCCAAGGCGTCCTGCCGCAGCGGGCCGGATACCTCAAACGATTTACGGCTGCGATCTCGAACCAAGCTCGGTACGCTCGCGACGGAAATCGCCCAGACGCGCGTTAACTTTCGGCTTGCACGCCAATTGAAGGACTGACCATGGACTTGAGCTACTCCCCCGAAGAAGAGACCTTCCGCCAGGAGGTGCGCAGCTGGTTGGCCGCCAACCTGCCCAGCGACATCCGCGACAAGGTGGTGGGCTACCAGCACCTGACGAAAGAAGACTTCATCCGCTGGCACAAGATCCTGGCGGCCAAGGGCTGGTCGGTGCCGCACTGGCCGGTCGAGACCGGTGGCACCGGCTGGAACATCACCCAGCGCTACATCTACGACGAAGAATTCGGCCTGGCCGGTGCGCCCGGCCTGCCGACCTTCGGCCCGGCGATGTGCGCGTCGGTGCTGCACAAGTTCGGCACACCCGAGCAGAAGGCCCGCCATCTGCCGCGCATCCGCGAGGGTGACGACTTTTGGGTCCAGGGTTATTCAGAGCCCGGCGCGGGCTCCGACCTGGCGTCGCTGAAGACCCGCGCCGATCGTGTTTCTACGAGTTCAGGCGACCACTACCTCGTCAACGGCCAGAAGATCTGGACCACGCTGGGCCACTACGGTGACTGGATCTTTTGCCTGGTGCGCACCGACAGCAGTTCACCGAAGCGGCAAGAGGGCATCAGCTTCCTGTTGATCGACATGAAGACCCCCGGCATCACCGTGCGCCCGCTGATCCTGATGGACGGCGGCCACGAGGTGAACGAGGTCTTCTTCGACGACGTCAAGGTGCCGGTCGAGAACCTGGTGTTCGAGCAGAACAAGGGCTGGACGGTGGCCAAATACCTGCTGGGCCATGAGCGCATGGGCTCGGGCAACGTGGGTGGCAGCAAGCGCGAGCTGGCCGCGCTGCGCACGCTTGCCGCCAGCGAGCTGAAAAACGGCAAGCCCTTGCTCGAAGACCCGCGCTTTCGTGACCGGCTGTCGCGCACCGAGATCGAGCTGGAGGCGCTGGAGATCACCTCGATGCGCTTCCTCGACAAGATGCGCCGCAGCGGCCAGAGCCCAGGCGCCGACGTGTCGATGCTGAAGATCCGCGGCAGCGAGCTGCAGCAGGCCATCACCGAGCTGATGATGCAGGCCGTCGGCCCGCTGGCCCAGCCCTTCAAGGCGGTAGACGGCGGTGCCATCGACCACTTCACTTCGCGCCTGGCGCCGCGCTACATGAACATGCGCAAGACCAGCATCTACGCCGGGTCCAACGAGATCCAGCGCAACATCATCGCCAAGATGAGCTTGGGGCTCTGAATGAACTTCGAATACAGCGACGAACAACAGCAACTGGCCGACAGCC
>JAYVDE010000265.1:0-5660 GCA_043749575.1 Burkholderiaceae bacterium
GCACCGGGGCCATGACGAGCCAGGCTCGCTGTTGATGGGGGGGCTGGCCGTGCTCAGCGTGCTGCTGGGTTACTTGAGTTGGCGCTTTGTCGAGCGCCCGTTTCGAAATCGGCGGCAGTTCAGCCGGGCGCAGATATTCCAGCTCGGCGGTGGTGTCAGTGCGCTGTTCGTAGGCCTGGGCGTGGCTGGCGTCCTGACCACCGGATTTGCTGCCCTGCGCTATCAGGGCGAAGAACGCTACCTGGCGTCCTTGCAAAAGCGGCAGATGGGCCACTATGTGGCCAAGCGCTTCAAGGAGCGCATCATGAAAGCCTTTGACCCGGCGGACCCGCGCCGCCGGGTGCTGATCATCGGTGACAGTTTTGGTCAGGATCTGGTGAATGCCGTTGCCGAAGCCAAACTCGACGAATTCATCCAGATCTCCACCCGGCATATTGGCCACGAGTGCGGCAACCTGTTCATCGAGCAAAGCCGCCTGGCCGACAAGATCAGCCCGGATGCGCGGCCCGCTTGTGAGGGCCGGTCGCTGTACGAGGATGAAAAACTCCGCGCCCTGATCATGGCCGCCGACGAGGTCTGGTTTTCCGCACGCTGGCTGTATTGGCAGGCCGAGATGATTCGCGAGAGCGTCGACAGCCTGGAGAAGTTTTCGGCCAAACCGGTCCGGGTGTTTGGCCGCAAGGACTTTGGCAAGGTCGACCTCAAGGCCATGCTGTCGACCGACAGGAGCCAACGCCACCAGATGCAAGGCGAGGCCGCTGTCACCACCACCCGCACCAATGCCTTGTTGAAGGCCTCGCTGCCGGCTGAATCCTATGTGGATACCCAGCAGCTCTTGTGCGGCGAGCAGGTCGAACATTGCCGTCTGTTCGTTAACAGCGGGCAGTTATTGTCCTATGACGGCGGCCACCTGACCGAGATGGGGGCCCGCTACCTCGGCTTGAAACTGGCCAGCCACGGTGCCTTGGTCGGCAATTGGCCTGCACGGGCAATGGCCGTTGGGGGCGCCGGCGCCGCGCAGTGATCAGTGCTGCGTCTGGCCTCAAGGCGGGGTCGGCGACCGTGCCAGCCCGTCGATGCGCGGCTGGTTTGGGGCAATTTTTGGCGGCGCATCGGCAGCCTGTGCCGCAAACGCGGGCGTGCATGCGGGGATCACGGCGGGCGGCTGCCCAGCATTGAGTAGAGCTGGTCAGCCCAGGCCTGCGCCACTTGTTGGCGGCCGGCTGCGTCCCAGTGGCAACCGTCGCGGCGGGCCTGCACCTGATCGGTATCGGGACCGCTTTTGAATCTGCGATCAGTCCGCACTAGCATGGACAGGCTTGCCCTGAGCCCGGCATGGGGTGACGACCTGCAAACTGTCGACTTTGCCACCAGAATCGGTACGTCCAGCCCCGATTCTTGCAATTGGTCGGCCAGGGCCTGCAGCCCTTGCCGGTAGCGATCTGGCGGCGTGCCCGCGCGCGCATCGGCTTCGCCTTGTTGCCACAACACAAATTGCGGCTGCAAGCCAGTGCTGGCATTTCGGACCACGGTCGAGCGCAGCCGTTCGCGCAAAGGGCTGCCCGGTCGTACCCAGTCGTCAAGGTTGCTGGCATCGACGGCCAGCAATTGGATCAACACCGGTCGGCGTAACCCCAAGGCTTCCAAACTCTGGGGCAGTAAGCTCCAGGGCGTGCCACCGCTGCCAGTTGCCCCCGGCAGCGGATCGCTGCTAATTGAGCAAATGCCCGCGTCCATGACCCAGGTGGCCGGTGATCCCCCAAGCGTTGGCTCGCCATGATTGGCTGCATTGGATTGCCCTAACACCAAGAGCACCAGGGGTTGGCCCGCGATCAAACTTGCGCAGGCACGCAATGCCGCTGGGGATGTGATTTGCAGTGTTGCTAAGCGGGCCTGAAGATGGGCATGCAACAGCACTTGCGACCGAGCGTCGAGCCAGTGGTGTAGGGCTGCGCCCGCCATGCCGGCCAGCGCCGCTACCATCAGCAAGCCGGCGCCAGCCGACCAGCGTCGCCTGGAGGAACCCACCCGCATCATGCCAGCGCCGATGTTGCCAACCGTTGCTTCCAGCGCATCCGTACCCAGCGCATAGCCGGCTGCTCCACGGTGCGTGAAAGGCCATGCGCGAGGATCAGACTCAGCGAAAGTGTCAAAGCCAGCGCCAGCCACGGCGAGAAATCCCGGCCCGTCAGGTAGAGCAGCAGACTCCAGCCGATATTTTCGTGCAGTAGATACAGCGGGTAGGAGATGCTGCCCAACCAAACCAACACTGGCAGGCGAAGCACTGGCAAACGGCCGCCGGCGGCGCCGTAGACGATGGCAAAGAACACCAGTCCCAAAGCTGCGCGGCCCGGCGCCGCACTGATCAGCAAGGTCAACAGGGCGGCAACGGCCAGCAGGGCAGCCTGGAATTGGCGGCGGTTGGCGGTGTCGGGCGACAGCAATGCATGGGTGCTCAGGCCCAAGATAAACCATGGCAGGTGGTCCAGGATCAGCAGCCGCCATGCGATGTATGGCAGATCTACGCCGGCCCATTGCGCCGCAGCCCAATAGATCAAGCGCAGGCCCAGCAGTAGGCCAGCGAGAAAGAAAACGCGGTCGAGTTGGCGCAGCACAAAGAGCAGCAGCATCCCTGCATAAAACAGCAATTCCACTTCCAGGGTCCAGTAGACGCCGTCCACATGGGGCACCCGGAAAAGGCTGTGAAACATCAACATATTGGCTACAGCCGTCCAGATGTCCACCAGCTTGCCAGGCAAGCCCAGCGCGTGTGTGACCAGGAACGTCAACCAGACACTGAACCAGAAGGCCGGATATAGTCGTGAGAACCTAGACACCACAAAGTCCATGGCGCTGCTGGTGCGGTCCAGCGTCATGAAAATCACAAACCCACTGATGACGAAAAATAGGTTGACCCCGAAGTGGCCATGGGCCACTTGTAAGGGCGTTTGCGGTGTTCCTGGGAACATGACACCGAGTTGGGTGGTGAAATGAAACAGTACTACCGCCAGTGCGGCCAAGCCGCGCAGCGCGTCAACTTCCTTCAAGCGGGTCGGGGAAATGGTCATGCAATCCTCAAGCTCGCGTCAGCACTTGCGTATAAAGGCAGAAAGACATCCTTGCTCGAATCGGGCTGCCGGGGTGCATGTCGCTGCATTGGCGCGCCATCTGCATTGAGTGAAACTCAACCATGCCACGCTCGCCCAAGGTTTTAAACCGGTCACGATAGCTGCTCACAGCGCCATCGGGCCGATGTACTGCCGGGCCCAGCTCAGGCCGGTGTAGAAGATCGTGCGGTCGACGGTGTTGACGGTCTTGCCGCCATGAAACCAGTTCAACCACAGGCCGCGCACACCCAGCTCACGGCAGGGCCGCAAACGGCTGGGATTGGCCGGGAGCTGGGCCAGCGGCAGGCTGCGAAACACCATGCCGCTGCGCTCGAACACCAGCCTGCCGTCCAGCCAGGCGCGCAATTCGCCGTCCGGTGAATAGCCCGGTGCCTGGGGCGACACGCTGTTTAGCTTCAACTCGGTCTCGACACAGTACCAATGGCCGGCATACAGCATGCCGCCGGTGCCACCTTGCTGGCCCCATTGCGCGAACTGTGGGGCCTGCTCTCTGCCGTAGCGGTGGCCCACCGGGTTGTTGCCCTGGAAATCGGAGAGGTGGAAGCCAGGCGCCCAGCCACGCTCGTCGGGCCCGCCTTCACCGGCATCGCATTCAGCCCACGACAGGCGCATCTGCCAGCCGGCACCGCCGCCCGATGTGCCGCTGACACCGCCCTGGCTGGTGCTGTGGTCGGGGCCTATGCCGAACTTGCCGGTGAGGCTGGTCCAGTCGGTGTCGTTGGGGGTGTGGCGCACCTGGTAGCGCCGCTTGGCGTCGGTCTGGCCGGGCAGGCCCAGGCGTACGTAGTAGCGCACGAAGATCCGGTCCAGCCGCCCGAACAGCGGCTCGGGCAGAAAGATCATCGCGTAGCCGGCTGCGGTGCCGTCATGCCCTACGACTGCGCCGTCCCTCACCTGGGGCGCTGCCGGCATGTGGATGCGCAGTGCGCCCAGCCCGGGCGCCAAGGGCTTGAAGCCTTCATCGCGGTAGCCCGAGCGCACCAGCTCCCACGGCGTGCTGGCACTGATCCACTTGCCCAGGCCGGCATGCGGCCATTTGCTGCGGTCTTCCGGCCCGCTGCCGTAGATCGCAGGATCGAAGTTGTGCTCGGACGACAGGCCGGCGCCATTGGCGTGCACAAAGTCGGCCAGTGGGCGATCGTCGGTGTAGCGGTGCACCCCGATCACCGCAGCGTGGCCGGCCAGGCCGCTGTCCAGGGCACCGGTCTGGCTGGCCAGGCCGTCACGCGGTGCTGCCTGCTGCACCGGCGGATCGATCAGAAAGCCTTCAATGCGGGGGTTTTGTCCACTCCAGTGGGCCGTGACGGCAAAGCGCAGCGTGGCTGACTTCACCTCGCGTGCAGGCCGTTCGAACTCCAGGCCGGCCGGCAGGCCCACCTCCGGCGCGGTGGTGACGGGCAGCTGCGAGCCGGCTTGCAGCGACGCCACCAGGCGGCAGCGCAGCCGGGCCTGCTGGCCGTCGGCATAGACCAGGTCGATGGTCGGCGGGCTGTGGCGGCTGGCCAGGGTGCCAGCGATGGTGCGCGGCGCGCCGCGGGCCAGCAGCAAGATCGCCAGCCAGCGCTGCTGATCATGGGCCTGGCGCACCAGCCGTGTGACGTCGACGAAGTAGTGTGCTGACTGCTCGGTGCCGACAACGGCATCCACCGCCACTGAAAACCAGGGCGTGGGCCCATGCCGCAGGCCGTTTGCGTCGACCCAGTCGCCGCCCGGGCGGCTCCAGGCCCAGCCGGTGTGCGAGTCCACATAGCGGTGGGTCGGGCCGAAGATGTCCCAGAACATCGGCTTGCCGTCGGGCAGCCGGTTGGCCAGGTCGCGCGACGGCAGGCTCTGAAACAGATAGGGCTGCTCTGTGCGGTAGCGCGGCGGCAGCGGATGGCGCTGCAGATAGGCTTGCACCACCGACTCGGTGTCAACGACAGCGGTGGCCGGGGTGCTGGCGTTGGCGCCAGTCTGCTGCAGTGAGGCCGGCAGGCGCTTGCTGCAGCCCGGCAGACACACCGACGAGGCGCTGGCTGCCACGGCCTGCAGCAAGGTGCGCCGCGACAGCGGGCCGGCAGCTGCGCTCGCGTCGTCGTCGAGCCTGTGCGAGCTCACTGAGCCACGCGCTCCAGCCGTGCTGCAGGGCGGCGCGTCACGGTCCATCCAGCCTCAGGCCTGCAGCCGGTAGTTGGGCGCATGCTGGCGCAGCCAATGTTCCATCACGGTCAGGATCCAGACCAGGGTGCCGTAATAGTGCGGATGTTCGGGCATGCGGTCCGTCATCAGGGTTCGCATGAAGCCCGGGTTTACCAAGCCGCGTTCCGACAGGCTGCCCATCGCGTCTTCGGCCAGCTTCTTCAGGCCGGCATGGCGCAGGGTCCACACCCCGAAGGGCAGGCCGAAGCCCTGCTTCTTCTTGGTGATGATCTCGTCGGGCAGGAAGCCGCGCAGGGCCTCCTTGAAGAACCAGCGCAGCTTCATGCCCTTGAGTTTGTACGCCACTGGCAAGCGCAGCGAGAAGGCCAGCAAGGCATCGTCCAGCATCGGGAA
>JAYVDE010000266.1:0-14384 GCA_043749575.1 Burkholderiaceae bacterium
GCGGTGTCCGACTGGCCCTCGAAGCTGATCGGGTAGAGCTTTTTCAGATCATCGCCCAGCACCGGCGACTTCATCACCCCCTCACGGGCGCGCATCCAGTTGAAGTTGCCCTTGACGGTGTTGATCTCGCCGTTGTGCGCCACCATCCGGTACGGGTGCGCGAGCGGCCATTCGGGGAAGGTGTTGGTGGAAAACCGTTGGTGCACCAGCGCCAGCGCCGAGACCACCCTCGGGTCGAGCAGATCCAGGTAGTACTGGCCCACCTGGTCGGCCAGCAGCAAGCCCTTGTAGATGACGGTGCGACAACTCATGCTGGGCACGTAGTACTCGTGGCTGTGGGTCAGCTGCAGCTTCTGGATCGCCGCCGAGGCGGTTTTGCGGATGACGTAGAGCTTGCGCTCCAGCGCGTCGGGCACGATCACGTCGGCGCCGCGGCCGATGAAGATCTGGCGGATCACCGGCTCTTTGGCGCGCACCGCCGGGCTCATCGGCATCTCGCGGTCGACCGGCACGTCGCGCCAGCCCAGCAGCACTTGGCCCTCGGCCTTGACGGCGCGTTCCAGCTCGTGCTCGCAGGCCAGCCGCGAGGCGTGCTCTTTGGGCAGAAAGATCATGCCCACGCCGTATTCACCGGGCGGGGGCAGCAGCACACCCAGCGTGCCGTCGGGGGCCTTGCCGGCACGCGCCATCTCGGCGCGGAAGTACTCGTCGGGCAGCTGGATCAGGATGCCGGCGCCGTCGCCCATCAGCTTGTCGGCGCCGACCGCGCCGCGGTGGTCGAGGTTTTTCAGGATCTGCAGACCCTGCTCGACGATGGAGTGCGCCCGCTGGCCCTTGATGTGGGCGACGAAGCCGACACCGCAAGCGTCGCGCTCGTGGGCCGGGTCGTACAGGCCGTGCTCGGCCAGCGCCGCGATTTCGTCACGGCTGGCACCGGCGGTTGCGGCGGGCGCAGCGGCTGCGGCGGCTGCGGCGGCCAGGCCAGCAGCCTGGGAAACCATGCCAGCAAGGTGATCGGTCATGGCGCACTCCTTCGCAATTCGGGGGATCGCAATTTACTGCAGCGCAGCAATCGAGACAAGTTGAATAAAATGGGGTCAGACTCAATTAAGGCGGGATGCCCCAACTGTGACACCTATAAATGGGGACATATCAATTGATGGACCCTGCTGCCCTAGCGAGCAAGACTTGCGCCCAGCGCCCAGCGCTTAGCGCTTAGCGCTCAGCGTTCGCGATCCAGCGATGCAGCGCACCAGCGAACCCGCCGCGCCACTTCGCCACCGCAGGTCAGCGGTCTACCGAGCGCCCCCTCGCGCATCGGCTTGCCGCTTGATCAGCCGGCGTCGCTTCGCGGCCGGCCACGCGGCCGGGGTTGCACCGGCCGAGCCGCTTGCAGCGCCAGCGCGGCCAGAAAAGCCGGGTCGCCCAGCGGCCAGCCGGTGCGCCCGGCGTCGGCCAGCGCCGCCACCCGCTCTGCCGGCAGGCCGTCGGCCAGCAGGCGGCGGTAAGCGGCCTCACGTTCGAATGGCGTGTTGCCCAGCACCCACCAGGCACTGCATTCGGTGATCAACGCATCGCGCAGCACGCCGGCATGGTGCCGTGCGCTGCACCATAAATGGTCTTGGGCGGCCGCGACCAAGCCAAGCCGCACCGGGTGGTGGTCGACGAACAGCATGGCGTCGAGCAAACACGGGCCCGGCTGCACCACGCTGGCGCGAAACCGACCCGCCCACAGCGTGCCGCGGCGGCCGTGGCGGCGGTTGAAGGCGGCGCCGTAACGCCGACCCAGGCCTTGCATCAGCGCGCCCAGCGCGTCATCGGTGGCCGGCGTCAGCAACAGGTGGACATGGTCGTCGAGCAGCACATAGGCATGCACGGCCACCCGCTGCAGCGAGGCCGATTCGCGCAGCGCGGCCAAGAACTGCCGGCGGTCGTCGTCGTCGACAAACACCGGCTGCGCACTGTGGCCGTACAAGGCCACCAGATGCGGCAGGCCGGCCAGGGCCAGGCGGGGCAAGCGGGCCATGTCAACGCTTGATGCCGCTGACGGCTTTTCGGGGCGGGGCCATGTCAGGCTGGATACGCTGCCCCCAGCGCGGCAAAGGCGTCGCGGCCGGTCAGGCGGCGGTGCTCGCGGGCGGCGAAACGGTCGGTCATGCCGGCGACGTAGTCGGCCACGGCGCGGTGGCGGTCGGGCCGGGCCTTGAAGTCGGCCGGCATCTCGTGCGGCGCCTCGACATAAGCGGCGAACAATTGCTGCACCACCGCACGAGCCACGTCGGTGGTCCGCATCACCTGCGGATGGCGGTACAAGGCGCCGAACAAATAACGCTTGAGCGCCGTGCTCTCGGCGTGCATGGCGGGCGAGAACTGCAGCAGCCGCGACCCCTGGCGCGCCGCATCGGCACTGGCCGGCGCGGCGGCGGCCAGTGCCGATGCGGTGGTGTCGATCACGTCATGCACCTGGGCTGACAGCATGCGGCGGATGGTGTCGAACAGCAGCCGCCGGCCGGGCTGGCCGGCCAGCTGCGGAAACTCGGCCAGCGCTGCATCGCGGTGGCGGCGCACCAGCGCCAGCTCGCACAGCGGCTCCAGCGCCAACAGGCCCGAGCGCACGCCGTCGTCGATGTCATGGGCGTTGTAGGCAATCTGGTCGGCCAGGTTGGTCAGCTGGGCCTCCAGCCCGGGTTGGCTGCCATCGAGAAAGCGGCGCGCCACACCGCCGGGCTCGACCGCGTCGAGGGCCAGCGCATCGCGCCGGCTGCAGTGCTTGAGGATGCCCTCGCGGGTCTCGAAGCTGAGGTTCAGGCCGTCGAACGCCGGGTAGCGCGCCTCCAGGCTGTCGACCACCCGCAGGCTTTGCAGGTTGTGCTCGAAGCCGCCGTGCTCGCGCATGCAGTCGTGCAGCGCCTCTTGCCCGGCATGGCCGAACGGCGTGTGGCCTAGGTCGTGCGCCAGCGCGATGGCCTCGACCAGGTCCTCGTCCAACGCCAGGCCGCGGCCGATTGAGCGGCCCAGCTGGGCCACTTCCAGTGAATGGGTCAACCGGGTGCGGAACAGGTCGCCCTCGTGGTTGACGAAGACCTGGGTCTTGTAGACCAGCCGGCGGAACGCGGTGCTGTGCACGATGCGGTCGCGGTCGCGCTGAAACGCGTTGCGCAGCCGCACGGCAGGCTCGGGGTGGCGGCGGCCGCGGCTGGCAGCGGCTTGGGATGCGTAGGGAGCCAGGGGCATGGCCGAGTATCTGGTGGCGGGTGGCGGGTGGCGAGTGGCGGGCGCTAGATGGCGGATCGATGAGCGCAGAGGATCAGGCCCCCGCACCGGCCGACGCGGGCGCGGCGGCATGGGCCGCGATCACCTCGGCGACCAGCGCATCGGGCGCCGGGCGCACCGCTGCACGGCCCGGCCCGTCAATCAGCACGAAGCGGATCTCGCCGCCCTCGGCCTTCTTGTCGACCCGCATCAGCGACAGCCAGCGCGCTATGGGCAAGACCGCCAGCGGCGGTGCCACCACCGGCAGGCCGGCGCGCTGGCACAGCGATTTGAGGCGCGCCACCAAGGCCAGGTCGACCAGGCCCAGCCGCGCCGACAGGTCGGCCGCCAACACCATGCCGCAGCCCACCGCCTCGCCGTGCAGCCAGGCGCCATAACCCAGGCCGGTCTCGATGGCGTGGCCGAAGGTGTGGCCGAAGTTCAGGATCGCGCGCAGGCCGCCCTCGCGCTCGTCCTGGCCGACCACCCAGGCCTTGATCTCGCACGAGCGGCGCACAGCATGGGCCAGCGCGGCCTTGTCGCGGGCCATCAACGCGTCCAAGTTAGCCTCGATCCAATCGAGGAAAGCCAGGTCGGCGATCGGGCCGTACTTGATCACCTCGGCCAAGCCGGCCGACAGCTCGCGCGCGGGCAAGGTGTCGAGCACATCGAGGTCGCAGAGCACCCGCGCCGGCTGGTAGAACGCGCCGATCATGTTCTTGCCCAGCGGGTGGTTGATGGCGGTCTTGCCTCCGACTGACGAATCCACCTGCGCCAGCAGCGTGGTCGGCACCTGCACAAAGGGCACACCACGCATGTAGCAAGCGGCCGCAAAACCGGCCATGTCGCCGACCACGCCGCCGCCCAGCGCGTAGATCACGGTCTTGCGGTCGCAACCGGCGCCCAGCAGTTGGTCGTAGATCAATTCCAGCGTGGCGGCGTTTTTGTGCTGCTCGCCGTCGGGCAATTCCAGCCGAAGCACGCGGCGGTGGTGCACCGCCAGCTGGGCCGCCAGCCGGTCGGCATAGAGCGGCGCGACCGCGGTGTTGCTGACGATCAGCGCATCGGCTGATGCCGGCAGGCCGGCCCAGGACGTTGGCGACTCCAGCAGGCCGCAGCCGATGTGGATGTCGTAGCTGCGCTCGCCCAGGGCAATGGGGACGTGGATGGTGGCTGGGATGGTGGGCGGAACGGTGGTGCTCATGGGGCGGCAGTGTAGGCGGCGGTTTTGGCCTGACCGCCGTCGAACCACCGCCCGCCGCAGGCAATCACGAGGCGCCGTCGCGCAATCGGTTGACGATGGCCAGGTTCACCGGCCTCACCGGCCGTCCACCATCCAGCCGGGTCAGCAGCAGCACACCATTGCGTGTGGTGGGTGGTCGGTCCTTTGCAGGATTGGCATCGCTGGCATCGGCGACCTTGATTTCAGCGGCACACAAGCCCTGCTGAAGCGCTGCGTCGCTGGCGGCCGGCAGGTCACCATCAAGGGCAGGACGGGTACTCGTGTTGTCACTGTGGCTCAAGACTTGGCAATCAAAGGAAACGCACCCGGATCACGAATGGAGGCCAACGACAGATCGACATCGAGCTGCGGCCAGTAAAGATGATCTGGCGAAGGCCACGACACGTCGGAAAGCTGCTCGATAGTGGTCTGCCGGAACCAGATAAAGTCAGCGAAGGGCAGCAGCAACTCTTCGCCATCCAGCAAAAGCCAGAACCCGTGCCGAGAAACATGGGTGACTTCAGCGGTCGAAGTGCTGGCGCCAGGCATGGTGAATCTCCTCAAGGTGTGCTTCAACAACGGCCTGGGCTTCGCGCAAATTGCGCACTGACAAGCCGGTGTGGTTCGCGAGCCGAACCCCGCAATTCTCATCCGGAGCGCCCGTAAACCTTCACGAGTGCGCGTCAGGCAGCGGCGGCAGCACCCGCCCCACCGTCGCCGGCACATGCGCCGGGTCGATCAGGCCGGCCAACTCCAGCTGCATCAGGATCATGTTGACCAGCGTGGGCACCGACGGTCGGCCGGTCTCGATCACGAAATCGGCGGCGTCGCGGTACAGCGGGTCACGCTCGCGGTACAGGTCGCGCAGGCGCTTGAGCGGGTCTTTCACCTGCAGCAGCGGGCGCTGGGTGTCGTGGCGCAGGCGGCGGAACAGCTCTTCGGGTGTCGAGCGCAGGTAGATCACCTGGCAGTGGCCCTGCAGCGCCCGGCGGTTGGCCTCGCGCAGCACCGCGCCGCCGCCGGTGGCCAGCACGAACGGGCCGTCAGCTGCACACAACTCGGCGACCGACTGCTGCTCGACATCACGAAACGCCGCTTCGCCGTGCAGCTCGAAGTAGGCGCGGATCGATCCGCCGATGCGGTGCTCGATCTCGTGGTCGCTGTCGACGAAACGCCAGCCGAGCTGCCGCGCAAGTTGCCGGCCGACGGTGGACTTGCCGCTGCCGGGCATGCCGACCAGGGCCAGCATCACCCTAGACCACTCAGAACACCAGCCGGCACGCGCCGGCAATGGCCAGGGCCGCAGGCGTCGGCAAATCCCCAAAGGGACTGACAAAGCCGGCGGGCGGCCCGCCACCCTTCGTGAAGTCCAATGCCAACCCCACCACGGTGAATTCGGCATTCGTCTTGGACTCGGTGCCTGCCACAGTGGCTGATACGGTCAGGCGCAATCTCACCCAAGGTGCATAGGATTCTGCGTAAGTGAGCGCGATGGTGGCAAGCCCGTTCACCGTCTGCACCGAGCCCGGAGATACCGCAATGACGTTGCCGGGCCACAAAACCCCATCGCCGTTGTCATCTTCGCCCGGATCAAGAATACCGTTTTCATTGGCGTCTTCGTTGCGGCATTCATAAATCGGCGCTTGGTAGACATACTCCTCACCCACCAAAACATGGCGTCCGGTTCTATAAGCAAGCGGAATCGCCTTGATTGTCAAAGTGGCTGCATTTACCGCAATACCGTTGGAGTCGGTAACATATACCACCCAATTCTTGCGATACGTTTGCGGGTCAACGTTGGTGATAACGTTGCCAGTACCCAGCGCAATAAACAATGCCGCTTGATTGACCGTTAGTAGCGCCTGCCCGGCAACGGCAGGATTGCTCGCAACGGCGCCTTGCAGCTTCACGCCGTTGTTGGCAGTGCTTTCAGGACCAGCAACATAGGTCACCGAGGCCTTTCCGCTCGAATCCGTGATCGCAGAAACCTGTAACAGGTTGCCACCGCTGGGGTCGCTGACCCGCGTGAAATTGACAGTCTGGCCCTGAACCGGATTGCCCGAGATATCCGTCACCTTGGCAAGCACCTGCGCCTGATTGACAACGCTGCCGCTGGTGTTTGGCGCAAGTGCCGTCGGACTGATCTGAAGCACGAGACTGTTTGGCACCGTTGCGACCACTGACAGCGGCAAGGTGGTGCTTGAAACGACGCCCGCGACGGTGACGCTGGCTTGCACGGTCAACGGCCCCGCAGACGCGGAAGTCAGTGAGATCTGGGCCACCCCGGTCACATCCGTCATCGCCGTTGCTGCCGACAAAGTTCCCCCGGTCGAGGCAAAGTTGATCGCGGTAGGCGCTGGAGGAAGGCCTCCGACGAGCAGTCTCACGCGCACGGTCTGGGCTGTATTGACCGCTACGGTGCTGGAGGCGACGGGGGAGACGAAGGCGAAGTTCAGCCCGCTGACCTCGAGCGCAATGGGCGGCGCCACGGTTGCGCCCGCACCCGAGAAAGACAGCCCGGTATCCGTACCACCGATATTGGCGGCATAGGTAAAACGGACAAATCCACTCGAATTGGTGATGCCACCGCCAGTGGCCGTCAAAGGATTGCCCAACGAACTGGTTGCACTAACGGCGACGCCAGAAATGACATTGCTCTTGGAGTCGGTAGCCACCACGTCGAAGTTGGCCCTGCTGCCCAGAATGATCGAGGTTGGCCCCTGCAGGGTCAGGCTAGTGCCCGTGATCGGCAAACTCAACTGGCTGCTGACCGTTCCTGACGAAACAGTAATGATCGCCGCCCGATTGGTTCGATCAGCGCCTGACGACAATGTCGCTGTGGCCACGCCAGCTGCGTCGGACACGGCACTGATACTTGACAGGGTGCCCGTGCTCGTGCGGAACGACACTGGAACAGCCGCCAGCGCGTTGTTGTTCGAGTCTCTGACAAAGGCGCTGATCCGTACACCGTCCCCAGCCGTACCCACCGAAGTCGCTGCCGCCACCACATCGATCGACATTGGAACCGCGCCCGTGGGGCTGTCGACAACAGCCAGCGTGGCGCGGCCGACAGCCGAACCCGAGGTCGCCGTCAGGGTTATGCTGCGATTCGTCCGGTCTGAACCTATACCTACGGTCGCCGTCATCCGGCCAGAAGAATCAGTAACCGAACCAACATTGCCCAGTACGGTGACGACACCGTTGTTGTCGGCGGCCAAAGTTACCGGCACCGCGCGCAAAGCATTGTTGTTGGCATCGAGCGCGATTACGGTGGCCGTAACGGTTTCAGCACCCGTATTTGCCACCGCGGCCGAGGACAGCGTCACCACGATACCCGTCACGGTCGACGGGGTCGTGCCCGTACCGCCGCCCGTCAAAGGTTTGCCCGCATCGCCGCTGCTACCCCCACACCCCACCAACGCCAGCACACACAGACTGGCCAGCCAGCACTTGATCTTCACAACGCTCATGACAAAGGCTCCAAATCGGGCAGGGTGCGGGTCTTCAAGCGGCGCTCAGCGCACGGCGCCGCGGTCGGTCACGATCTTGGGCGTGATGAAGATCAGCAGTTCAGTCTTGGCGGACGTCCGGGTCGTGTTGCGGAACAAGGCGCCCAGGTAGGGCACATCGCCGAGCAGCGGCACCTTGTTGACGTCGGTGCCCTCGGTCTGGGTGAAGATGCCGCCGATCACCACGGTGCCACCGTTTTCCACCAGCACTTCGGTCTTGACATGCTTCTTGTCGATGGCAAAACCCTGCGGCGTGGCTTGGCCAACGCTGTCCTTGTTGATGTCCAGCGTCATGATCACGCTGCCCTCGGGGGTGATCTGCGGCTTGACCTGAAGCCTCAGATTGGCCTGGCGGAACTGGATCGCCGTGGCGCCGCTGCTCGTGGCCACCTGGTAGGGCAGCTCGGTGCCCTGCTCGATGACAGCCTCGTTCTGGTCGGCGGTGATGACCCGCGGGCTGCTGATGATCTTGCCCTTGCCTTCGGCCTCCAAGGCCGACAGTTCCAGGTTCAAGAAGCGGTTCGCAGCCGGGCTGAACAGCGACAGCGCAAAGCTGGGCAGGCCCGCAGCGCCCGAGAACACCGAGTTCACCGCGTTGGCCGGCAAGTTGACAAACTGGCTATCGGTGTAGCTGAACGGCGAGGTCTGCTTGGTCTGTGCGCCCACGGCCCTGTAGTTGCCGCCGATTGTCACGTACTGGCCGTTGCTGCCCATCTGGTAACCCGGGATGCCGCCCTGCACGCCGCGTAGGTCGGCCGAGCCCAGCTTGACACCCAGCGTGCGGCCGAACTTGTCGTCGGCCTCGACGATGCGGGCCTCGATCAGCACCTGGCGCACCGGGATGTCGATCTTGGCGATCAGCACCTGTACTTCTTCAAGCTTGCTCGGGATGTCGGTGACGAACAACTGGTTGGTGCGGGTCTCGAAGATCACGCTGCCGCGTGTCGACAGGATTCGACTCGCGCTGGCACCTGTGCTGCCACCTGTGCCGCCCGCGCTGCCACCACCCGTGCCGCTTTCGGCGCTGTGGCCCCCTGCGGCCGACCCCATCAAGCTCTTGGCGATGTACTCGGCCTTGGTGTAGTTGAGCTGGAACGACTGGGTGCGCACCGGCTCCAGTTCGGCAATCTTCTTCTTCGATTCGAGATCGATGGTCTCCTTGGCGGCCAGTTCTTCCTTGGGCGCGATCCACAGCACGTTGCCGTTTTTGCGCACCCCCAGGCCCTTGCTCTGCATGATGATGTCGAGCGCCTGGTCCCAGGGCACGTCTTTGAGGCGCAGCGTGACGTTGCCGGTCACCGTGTCGCTGGTCACCACGTTGAAGTTGGTGAAATCGGCGATCACCTGCAACAGCGCACGCACCTCGATGTTCTGGAAGTTCAGGCTCAGCTTCTCGCCGGCAAAGCCGGGGCCCTGCGTCAGCTTGTTCGGGTCGACCTTGATCGGCCGCACCTCCAGCACAAACTGGTTGTCGCTCTGGTAGGCGCTGTGCTCCCAGTTGCCACGCGGCTCGACCACCATGCGCACCCGCTCACCGGCCTGGAAGGTGGCGATGCTCTGCACCGGGGTGCCAAAGTCGGCCACATCAAGCCGGCGGCGCAAGGTCTCGGGCAGGCTGGAGCGCAGAAATTCAAGCACCAGGGTCTGGCCCTGCTGGCGGATGTCGACCCCCACCTGGGTGCTGGCCAGCGACACGATGATGCGCCCGGCGCCATCGGCGCCGCGGCGAAAGTCGATGTCGCGCAGCGGCAATTGGTCGCGGTTCTGCGGCGCCGCAAATTGCAGCGGCTCGCCGCTGCTGGCGGCCAGCGCCGGGGCACTGCTGTTTTCCAGCACCACCACCAACACCTTGCCTTGTAGTTCGGTTCGGTAGTTGGCCGATTGGCGCAGGTTCAGCACCAAGCGCGTGCGTTCACCGGCCTCGGCGATAGACACCGAGCGCAAATTGCCCTGGTTGATGTCGATCACCGACTTGCCCATGCCGTTGGCCACGCCGGGCAGATCAAGCGCCACCCGCGGCGGCGTCTGCACCGTGAAGCCATTGGGCAGCGCGGCCAGCGGCTCAGTCAGCTCGATGCGCACCACCTCGGCCCCGGCCTGCTGGCTGCTGGTGATGGCCTTGATGGCGTTCTGGGCCAGCGCCAAGGTCGGCGCGGCGCAGGCCAGCACAAACACGGCAAGCCGCTTGCGCCAAAAGGCCATGGTGGGGTTGTTCTGCATGTTGTTGTGCGGCCGGTTCATCGCGCCTTCTCCTGTGCCCGGTCCTGCAACTGCAAGTTGGCAGTGCGCTCGGTCCATTCGCCGGCAGCGTCCTGCACGACTTCGCGCAGCGCCACCTCGGTTTCAGTGATGCGCAGGATGCGGCCGAAGTTCTGGCCCAGGTAATCCCCCGCCTTGACTTGGTAGAGCAGGTTGTCCACCCGCAGCAACGCAAACGGCACACCGCCCTTGGCCACGCTGCCGACCATGCTCATGGCATCCAGCGGGAAGGCCTCCAGAGGCTCCCGGCGCCGGTTCATCTCGGTGGCCAGCAGTGAATTGGGCTGCTTGGCTTCCTGCTTCAGCGCCACGCTGAGCTTTTGCGTGCTGAACGGGTCGACCTGCTGCGCGTTGGCATAAGGCACCGGCATGAACTTCTTGGGTGGCGACAGCGGCGGCACGCTGGGCCGAACCTCGCGGCGCTGCTGGTCCATCCAGCCTTGCAGCTCTTGCGTGTTGCCTTCACAGCCGGCCAGCAACAGGCCTCCCAGCAGCCAGGCCAGTACCGGTGCCAGATATGGCGCCAGCGGCGGCGACCGCCGCGCTTGCACCAGGCTGAGCGGGTCGCTCGGGTCGCTCGGGTCGTTCATTTGCGCGGCGCCCGGGTCTTCTTGGTGTCGGCCTCGCGGGCCATGCGCACTTCGGCCAGTTCGGCCACGTCGAGGTAGCGGTAGGTGCGCGCCACGGCGTCCATAGCCAGCATGCCGGCCGGGTCTTTCACCGGCGCGATGGCCAGGTTGTGCAGCGTGACGATGCGCGACAAGTTGGCCACGTCGGCGGTGAAAGCGCCCACGTCGTGGAAGCGGCCGGTCACGCGCAGTGCGATCGGCAGCACCGCGTAGTAATCCTTGATCTCCACCTGACCGGGGCGGAACAGCTCGAACTGCAGGCCGCGGCCGATGCCGGCCTGGTTGATGTCGGACAGCAGCGCGTCCATTTCGGCCTTGCCCGGCAACTGGCGCTCGAGCTGGGTGACGTATTCCTGCACCTGCTGCTTTTGCTTGCGCAACTCGGACAGGTTGACCGCGAGGCCCAGCTTGGCGGTGTAGTCGGCCTTCAGACCGGGCTCGATATTGCGCTCGGCCTCGAGCGCAGAAGACGCGCCGGACACCAGCGCGAACCAGCCCAGGGCCAGCGCAGCGGCCACCGCGCCGAGGCAGGCGGCCAGCTTGGGCAGCAGCGGCCACTGGCCGGGCTCGCGGGGGTTGAGGCCCTGGAACTGCACCGACGCACGGTCGAAGGCGGTGCCGACATCCAGGCTCATCGGGCGGGTAATGTTGTTGTTGACCATTACTAGCTTCTCAGGCGGCCTTGCGCGCAACCGCCGCGCTGGCACCGGCCGCTGGCGCCGAGGCGGCCCCCGCCGCGGCCGGCAACTTGGTGGTGACACGCAGCGAAAACTCGTAGAGCCGGCGCTGCTCGCGGGTACCCGGCGCCGCAGGCGGGGTGACGGCCTTGATCTCGACCAAATCCATGCGCCCGACCCAGGGCGAATTGCCCTGAGCGTTGCGCAAAAACTCGGACACCCGCTCGTTGGTCTGCGCCACGCCCGACACCAGCACCAGGCTGTCGGTCTGTTTGATGCTGGTGAGGTAGATCCCCTCGGGCGTCAAGCGGACCAGTTCATCGAGCAGGTGCACGGGCACGTTGCGGTTGAGCTGCAGGTCTTCGACCGCGGCTTGGCGGGCCTTCAAGCTCTCGATCTCGGCGCGCAGCGTGGCGATGTCCTTGATCTGGTCCTCGAGCTTGCCGATCTCGCTGCGCAAGAAGCCGTTGCGCTGCTGCTGGGCCTCGGTCAGTTGCTGCACCGCGCCGTACCAAAGCCCGGCCAGCAGCGCGCCGCCAATGGCCGACGCCGCCAACGCCACGAAAAAACTGCGCTTGCGCTGCCGCCGCCGCTCCTCGCGGTGCGGCAGTAGGTTGATCAAGATCATGTCAGTCCCGCCGGGCCGCCCCAAGGGACTGGCAACTTCCCCCAGGGGGCAGCAAACAACGCGCGCGCAGAACCTGTCACGGCAAGAACCTGCGCATCGCCAGGCCGCAGGCGGTGAGGTAGGAGGGCGACTCCTTGCGCACCTTGGATTCCTTGACGTGGCTGCCGATCTTCATGCCATCAAACGGATTGACGACCATCGCCGCAAAGCCGGTCAGCTCGGTGACGCGGTCTTTCAAACCGGGCAAGGTGGCGGTGCCGCCGGCCAGCATCACGTAGTGCACCTTGTGGTGCGGCGTGCTGGTGAAAAAGTATTGCAATGCGCGGCCGATCTCTTGCGACAGGCTGTCGACAAACGGGTTGAGCACCCCGTGCCCGTAATCTTCGGGCAGGTCGCCGGCGAGCTTTTTGGTCTCGGCCTCTTCGAACGAAAAGCCGTACTGGCGCGAGATCAGCGTGGTGAGCTGTGAACCACCAAAGGCCTGGTCGCGGTCGTAGAGCATCTCGCCTTCGCGCAGCACTTTCAGGCTGGTGGTGTCGGCGCCAATCTCGAACAGCGCGACCAACGCGTCGCGGCCCTGGTTGGGCAGCGTGTCGACGATGCGGCTCATCGCCAGCAGCGAGGCGTGGCTTTCAATGTCGAGCACCGCCGGCTTCAGGCCCGCGGCTTCGGCCAGGCCTTGGCGGTCTTGCACCCGCTCTTTGCGCGACGCGGCGATCAGCACCTCGACATCGCCGCCCGAGGTGGGGCTGGGGCCGATGACGCAGAAGTCGAGGCTGACCTCGTCGAGCGAAAACGGGATGTACTGATTGGCCTCGGATTCAACCTGCAACTCAAGCTCTTCGTCGCGCAGGCCGGCCGGCAGCATGATGCGCTTGGTGATCACCGCCGATTGCGGCATGGCCATCACGACCAAGCGGGTCTTGCTGCCGCTCTTGGCCAGCAGCTTGCGCACGGCGACCACCACCTCGTCGAACTTCTCGATCTGGCCGTCGGTGATCCAGCCTTTTTCGAACGGCTCGGAGGCCATGCGCTCGAGCACGTAGTCGCCCGTGGTGGACTTGCCAAGCTCCACCAGCTTGGCGCTGGACGAGCTGATGTCGAGCCCGATCATCGGCACATGCTTGCGGCCCAGCAGCAGGTCCATAAGGCTCACGGATCGCGTCTCCCAACGTGCGGAATGAGTGGGCGAGGATGCAACTCAAACTTAAAGAATTACTTCAATGCTAGCAGTAAAGCCTTTGTAACCCAACGAAATCTACCCGTTTTGGGGCGTCGCTGCGTTGCGATCAACCGACGTATTCGGGGCCATTTGCAAGCAATGGCAAGCCGGGTCACAAGGCCTGCGATCCCGGCGCCGCCATGTCGCCGACACACCGCCGACACACCGCCGCCACGCCGCCGCCACAGCGTCGCCGTCGGCGCTTTCTATACACTTGAACGCTCTATGCCAGACACTGATCGCGCGCCGTCGTCGCCCCCACCGACCCCGCCGCGCGCCCCAGGCCCGGCGGGTTGGCTGATGCAGGGCCTGGTCTGGCTGCTGGCGGCCGGGTTGGCCGTGGCGGCGGGTGTGGCCCTGGTGGTGGGCGTGGGCTTGGCGGTGGCCTACCCCAACTTGCCCGAGATCGTCGGCCTCACCGACTACCGGCCCAAGCTGCCACTGCGGGTGATCTCGGCCGACGGCGTGATGTTGGGCGAGTTCGGCGAAGAGCGGCGCATCTACACGCCGATCGCGCAAATTCCGCGGCGGATGCAAGAGGCCGTGCTGGTGATCGAGGACGCGCGCTTCTACCGCCACAGCGGGGTCGACTACGTGGGTGTGCTGCGCGCCGGCCTGGCGCAGTTCAACCGGGCCAAGAGCCAGGGCGCGTCGACCATCACCATGCAGGTGGCGCGCAACTTCTACCTGTCGACCGAGAAGACCTTCACCCGCAAGATCTACGAGATCTTGCTGGCGCTGAAGATTGAGCAGCAGCTGAGCAAGCCGCAGATCCTGGAGATCTACATGAACCAGATCTTCCTGGGGCAGCGGGCCTACGGCTTTGCGGCGGCCAGCGAGATCTACTTCGGCAAACCGCTGGCCGAGGTGACGGTGGCCGAGGCCGCCATGCTGGCCGGCCTGCCGCAGGCGCCGTCGGCCTACAACCCGGTGTCCAACCCCAAGCGCGCCACGCGCCGGCAGCAGTACATCATTGACCGCATGGA
>JAYVDE010000267.1:0-14383 GCA_043749575.1 Burkholderiaceae bacterium
CAGGAGTCGAGATGACCGATCGTTCCAAGCGCCTGATGCTCAAGTGGGCCTCGCTGGCCACCGTGGCGGGTGCATCGCTGTTCGCCGGCTGCGGCAAGAAGCAAGAAGCCGCGCCGGCAGCGCCCGCTGCGTCGGCCCCTGTCGCGCCAGCCTCGGCCGCCGCAGCCGCGCCGCTGAAGATCGGTTTCGTCTACGTCGGCCCGGTCGGTGATGCCGGCTGGACCTTTGCGCACGACACCGGCCGCAAGGCGATCGAGGCCAAATTTGGCGACAAGATCAAGACCAGCTTTGTCGAGAAAGTGCCCGAGGGCCCCGACGCCGAGCGGGTGATCCGCGACCTGGTGGCGCAAGGCAACAAGGTGATCTTCGCCACCAGCTTTGGCTACGGCGACGCGATGGAGAAGGTCGCCAAAGACCATCCTGAGGTGTTCTTCGAGCACGCCACCGGCTACAAGACCGCGCCCAACCTGCGGGTCTACGAAGGCCGCTTCTACGAAGACGCCTACCTGGCTGGCATCGTCGCCGGCAAGATGACCAAGAGCAACACGCTGGGCTTCGTCGGTTCGTTCGCTATCCCCGAGGTGATGCGCAATCTGAACGCCTACCTGCTGGGCGCGCAAAGCGTGAACCCGAAGACCAAGCTCAAGGTGGTGTGGGTCAACACCTGGTTCGACCCGCCTAAGGAAACCGAAGCCGCCACCACGCTGCTCAACGGGGGTGCCGATGTGCTGTTGCAGAACACCGACTCGTCGGCGGTGCTGCAAGCTGCCGAGAAAGCCGGCAAGTACGCCTTCGGCTGGGACAGCGACATGAGCGCTTACGCGCCCAAGGCCCACCTCGGCTCGGCGACGCTGAACTGGGCGGTGTATTACGAGAAGGTCGTCAACGACGTCTTCAACAAGACCTGGAAGACCGAAGACACCAAGTGGGGCACCAAGGAGGGCATGAACGACTTCGTCAAGATCGCCGAGTTCGTGCCCGAAGACGTGAAGAAGATGGTCGAAACCGCCAAGGCCGGCATCAAGGACGGCACGCTGGCGGTGTTCAAGGGCCCGTTGGTCGACAACACCGGCAAGCAAGTGCTGGCCAAGGATGTCGTGGCCGACGACGCCTGGAACAGCAAGGTCAACTTCTTCCTGAAGGGCGTGGAAGGCAAGCCGCCCACCGCGAAATGACCCCCCCCGTAGCGCCTGCGGCGTCCTTGCAGGCCGCGCTGGGCCAGAGGCCCTGCCCCTCGGCAAGCACCAACGGCGCACCGTTTGTGTCCGGCCTCGGCCCCCCAGGGGGCGGCCGCCAGCGGCCCGGCAAAGCCGGTTCCGCGGCGGCTGCTTGATGACATGACGGCGGTTGTGGCGGCTGTCGAGTGCCGTCACTGGCACCCGGTGGCGCTGGGCGCCAGCGTGGCCGACGCACCGCTGGCGGCGCTGCTGCTGGGCGAGCCGCTGGTGTTGTGGCGCGAGGCCGGTGGTGTCGTCAAGGCCTGGGCCGACCGTTGCCCGCACCGCGGCGCGCAGTTGTCGATGGGCTGTGTGCGGGGTGGCCAGCTCGAATGCCCGTACCACGGCTGGCGCTTTGACCGCGTCGGCCAGGTGGTGCGGGTGCCGGCGCTGCCCGGCTTCGTGCCGCCGTCCAGCCACCACGCCACGGTGTTCGACACGGTCGAGCGTTACGGCCTGGTCTGGGTTCGGCTGAGCAGCGGCGGCGAGACGGCGCCGCCGGCCTTCGCCGCCAACATGGCCGAGCCGCCGGCCTTCGCCGCCGAGGGCGAACCCCGTTTGCGCAAGCTCAACTGCGGCCCCTACGACGTGGCCACCAGCGCGCCGCGCATCGTCGAGAACTTTCTCGACATGGCGCACTTTGGTTTTGTCCATGAAGGCTGGCTGGGCGACCGCGGCCACACCGCGCTGGCCGATTACCGGATCGACAGCACGGCCACCGGCTTCATCGCCAGTGGCTGCACCGCCTGGCAACCGAAATCCAGCGTGCATGCCCAGGGCGGAGCCGAGGTTCAATACACCTACGAGGTCAATGCGCCCTATGCGGCCGTGCTGACCAAGGTGCCCGAGCCCGCCAGCGGCGCGCTGGCTGATTTCCGTGAATCGATCGCACTGTTCATCTGCCCGCTGACGCCCGAGACCAGCCGGGTCTGGTTTCGTCTGGCCGTGACCGACTTCGAGTCGCCCGACGCAACGCTGCAGGCCTTCCAGCACACCATCTTCCTGCAGGACCAGCCGGTGCTGGAATCGCAAAGCCCCAAGCGCCTGCCGATCAGCGACCGCACGCCGCTACCTGAACTGCACAGCGCCGCCGACCGCAGCGCCATGGCCTACCGCCGCTGTCTGCTGGCGCGCGGCATCACTTACGGAACCTGCTGACCATGCCTGCCATCGACGACGTTCTCGCCACCATCCCGCGCAGTGCGCTGCCCAGCCTGCTGCGCACGGCGCCCAAGGCCGAGCTGCACATCCACATCGAAGGCTCGCTGGAGCCCGAGCTGATCTTCAAGCTGGCGCAGCGCAACGGCCTCACGCTGGCCTACCCCGATGTTGCGGCGCTGCGCGCGGCTTATGCCTTCACCGACCTGCAGAGCTTTCTCGACATCTACTACGCCGGCGCCAGCGTGTTGATCACCGAGCACGATTTTTTCGACATGGCCTGGGCCTATTTCGAGCGTGCCGCGGCCGACCGGGTGTTGCATGCCGAGCTGTTTTTCGACCCGCAGACCCACACCGAGCGTGGCGTTGACATCGGCGTCGTGATCCGCGGCCTGCACCGTGCCTGCCTGCAAGCCAAGGCCGAGCTGGACCTCGATGCCAGCCTGATCCTGTGTTTCCTGCGCCACCTCAGCGAGGCCGACGCGCTGGCCACGCTGCAGGCCGCGCTGCCCTACCGCGATCAGTTCATCGGCGTCGGCCTGGACAGCAGCGAGCGCGGCCACCCGCCCGAGAAGTTCGCGCGGGTGTTTGCCCAGGCCCGCGCGCTGGGCCTGCATGCCGTGGCCCATGCCGGCGAAGAGGGCCCGCCGGCCTACATCGAGTCGGCACTCGACGTGCTGCAAGTCGAGCGCATCGACCACGGTGTGCGCTGTGTCGAGAGCCCGGCGCTGGTGGCCCGGCTGGCCGCGCTGCGCATGCCGCTCACCGTTTGCCCGCTGTCCAACGTCAAGCTCTGCGGCTTTGCCACGATGGCCGACCACAACCTGCCCGCGCTGCTGGCCAGCGGCCTTTGCGCCACCGTCAACAGCGACGACCCGGCCTACTTCGGCGGCTACCTCAACGACAACTTCATCGCTGCTTTCGATGCGCTGCCGCAACTGGGCGTGGCCGAGGCCTATCGGCTGATGCGCAACAGCTTCGAGGCCAGCTTTGCCCCCGCCGCGGCCAAGGCCGGCTGGATCGCCCGGCTCGATGCAGCGTTCCAGGCTGCAGCCCCAGGTTCGGCCGCGACGGGCTGAGTCCCGGCCGCTGTCGCCGCAGGCCCGTCAACCCGGCGCGCGATCATGCTGATGGCTCTCTCGGGCGTGCGGTGCTGCGGTCGATGATGCCGCAAGCCGCCCCGGCCCGGCGCGCTGCTACGCTGGGGGCATGACCACCACCGCCCGTCGCCAACTCGCCCGCTGGCTGGGGCCCTGGGTGCACGAGGTGAACGGCCAGACGCTGCGCGCCGACAGCCAGGCCGGTCTGCTGGGCGCCGTGCTGGTGCTGCCCCAAGGCATTGCCTTTGCTGCGCTGGCCGGGCTGCCGCCGGCGATGGGCCTGGTGGCCGCAGCGCTGCCCTGCGCGGTGGCGGCACTGGCCGGCTCCAGCCGGCAGGTGATGACGGGGCCGACCAACGCCACCTCGCTGGCGCTGGGCGCAATGCTGTTGCCGCTGGCCGCGGGCGACGCCAGCCTGGTGCTGCCTGTGGCGCTGGCGCTGACGCTGCTGGTCGGCGTGATGCAGCTGGCGCTGGCGGCGGCGCGGCTGGCCTCGCTGGCCAATTTCATCACGCCGTCGGTGATGCTGGGCTTCACCACCGGGGCGGCCGGGCTGATCGCCTGGTATGCGCTGGCCGGCATGATGGGGGCGGCCGGCCGCGCGTCGCCGCTGCAGGCCTGGGGGCAGGGCGTGTCGTGGCCGTCGCTGCTGGTAGGCGGGTTCACGCTGCTGCTGGCGCTGGCCGGCCGGCGCTGGTGGCGGCGCGGGCCGCACCTGCTGCTGGCGCTGGCGGTGGGCGGTGCGCTGGGTTGGTGGTGGACCCAGCACGCCGCGTCCGGTGCCAGCCTGCCGCTGCGGCTGGGCAGCCCGCCGTCGGCCTGGCCGCAGTGGCATGCACCGTGGGCCGACCTGGGCCGGCTGGTCGCACTGGGCTCGCCGCTGCTGCAGGCCGGGCTGGCGTTGACGATCATCGCGCTCGGCCAGTCTATGGCCATCGCCAAGGCCCTGGCTGCACGCACCGGCCAGGTGCTCGACGTCAACCGCGAATGCCTGGGCCAGGGCCTGGCCAACCTGGGCGCCGGGCTGGGCTCGGGCATGGTGGTCTGCGGCTCGCTCAACCGCTCGATGCCCAACCTGGAGGCGGGTGCCCGCACGCCGCTGGCGGCCGTGACGGCGGGCTTGGCCCTGATCGCCACCGTGGCGCTGGCCGGGCCGCTGCTGGCGTGGATCCCGCTGGCCGGTGTCAACGCGCTGCTGCTGCTGGCCGCCTGGTCGCTGTGGGACCGCGCCGCCTGGCGACGCAGCCGCTCGCTGCACCGCAGCGAGTTCGCCATCGCGCTGGCCACCACGGCGGCCACCTTGACGATGCGCCTCGAGCTGGCGGTGCTGGCCGGTGTGATGTTGTCGCTGGTCGCCTACCTGTACCGCACCGCCCGGCCGGCGCTGCGCACCATGGGCTTCGACAGCCACCACCCGAACCGGCCGTTTGTGGTGATCGACCCGGCCACCGACGGCACCACGCCAGTGACCGCGCTGCCCGAGTGCCCGCAGTTGAAGCTGCTGCGCATGGAGGGTTCGGTCTGGTTCGGCGCGGTGGCGCATGTCGCCGAGCGCCTGCGCGCGCTGCGCCAGCGTGCCGCGGCCTCGCCCGAGGGCCAGCGTCATTTACTGGTGATGGTCAAGAGCATGAACACCATCGACTTGGCGGCGGCCGATCTGTGGGACGAGGAGCGTGTGCGCCGCCGAGCGCTGGGCGGTGACCTCTACTTCCACCGGCCGCGGCCGCAGGTGGTGGCGATGTGGCGGCGCACCGGCTTCATGGCGCGGCTGGGCCAAGACCATGTTTTCCCCGACAAGCGCCATGCCATCGCCGCCATCGTGCCTCGGCTCGACGATGGCGTGTGCGCCCGCTGCACCGTCCGGCTGTTCGACGAGTGCGCGATGCGGCCCGGGGCCTTGCCTGACCCGTCGATCTGACGCCGGCCGGGCCGGCGGGCCGGCGCCTGGCGCCTTGTCCTACAGGCGTTAGCGCAGGCCGCCGTCGCCGGATGGGCTGGCGCGGGCGTTGAATGGTCACAGTCCTCGGCTTCGCTGCCTGGTCACTGGTCGCTCGTGAGGCCAGTGGCCGGTTCACCGGCATGGCTGCGAGCACGCAGCGCCGAGACTTCACCGTACCTGGAAGGTCACCATGAAACTCCATCGCCCTCTTTCGGCCCTGTTCCTCGCGCTGGTCACCGCGTTGCCCCTGGCGCTGCCCGCCGCCGCGCAGGCCCAAACCTACACGACCCCATCAAACGCCGCCATCTCGACCTTCGGGGTTGAGCAGGTTCAGCGCCTGCAGCCCGGTGAGGTGTTGGCCTTCAGCCTGACCGGCACGCCAGGCGCGACCGTGAGCCTGCAGATCGACGGGGCCACTGCCGGCGTGGTCATGACCGAGCTGCAGCCGGGCCGCTACGAGGGCGACTACACCATCCGCCAGCGCGACCGGTTGACGTCGGCCAGCCTGGTCACCGCACGGGTGCTCAAAGACGGCCGCAGCAGCAGTGCCACGCTGAGCAAATCGCTGGTGCAGGGCGCACGCGACCCGGCACCGATGCCGACCGGCCAGATCACGGCCTTCACCATCGAAGCCCCCGACCGCATCCGCCCGGGTGACGAACTGGGCCTGTCGCTGGCCGGCACGCCGGGCGGCAAGGCCAGCGTGGCGGTACAGGGTGTGGCCAAGCGCATCACGCTGGTGGAGGTGAGCCGCGGCTACTACGAAGCCACCTATGTGATGCGTCGCAAGGACCGGATCGACGGCGTCCTGCGGGCCGACGCCTACCTGGTCCATGGACAGCGCGAGTCGGTCCAGCACTTCGAACGCCAGTTGGCCGGCTTGCCTGACGATGTCGACCGCCGGGGCGGGCGCACCGCACCGCAACCCGTGGCCGCCGCCTGCGCCGCTTGCGGCTCGGTGGTGTCGGTCACCCCAGTCGACGTCAAGGGCGATGCGCCGAACGTGATCGGCACCATCGCCGGCGGCCTGCTCGGCGGCGTGCTGGGCAACCAGGTGGGTGGCGGCACGGGCAAGGACCTGGCCACCATCGTCGGCGCCGTCGGTGGTGCTTATGCCGGCAACCGGGTCGAGAACAACATGGGCAAAAGCCGTGTTTTCCGGGTTGTGGTCCGGCTCGAAGCGGGTGGCAACCAGAGCTTCGACTATGCCGACGACCCGGCCTTGCGCGTCGGCACGCGGGTGCGGGTCGAAAACGGTGTGCTCCACCGGCTGTGAAGCCAAGCCGCCGACCCGCTGATCGGGACTGGATCACCGGCCGGCCCTTGCCCTGTTGACATCCTGAAGGAATTCACCATGACTGCCTTTTTGACCAAACCGTGCTGGACCGCGCTGGCCCTGGCCTGCCTCGCGGCGCACGCCGGGGCTGCCCAGCCGGCAGCGCCATCGTCAGCTGCATCGGCCACATCGGCCACATTGACCACATCGGCCGACGCGGTCTACCAGCGCGAACGCGCGGCCTGCAAGCTTGACGCAACACCGCAGGGCCGCACCACCTGTCTGAAGGAGGCGGGCGCGGCGCATGCCGAGGCGAAGCGCAATCAGCTGGGCAATGGCGAAGATGAGGCTGCGCTGAGGCAAAACGCCGAGTTGCGATGCAAGAGCGTCGCCGCCGCTGATCGAGACCACTGCCAGCGCATGGCCCGCGGCGAAGGCACGGTATCGGGCTCGGTGGATGGCGGAGGTGTGCTGAAGACCCTGGTCACGACAGTTCCGGCGCCGGCGCCGGCGGCCTCTCGTTGAACAGCTTCAACTCGCCGCCAGCCGTTTTGCCGCTTGGTGGATGGCCGCCCGGATGCGCGGGTAGGTGCCGCAGCGGCACAGGTTGCCGTCCATCGCGGCGTCGATCTGCCGGTCAGTGGGGGCCGCTGTGGTCTTCAGCAGCGCCGCGGCGGCCAGCAGCTGGCCGCCCTGGCAATAGCCGCACTGCACCACGTCGAGCTCGGTCCAGGCGCTGCGCAGCGCGCTGATTTCACGGCCTTGCAGGCCTTCGATGGTGGTGACCGACCGCTCGCCGATGGCCGCCAGCGGCGTCACGCAAGACCGCGCCGGCTGGCCGTCGATGTGCACCGTGCAGGCGCCGCACAACGCCATGCCGCAGCCGAACTTGGTGCCGGTCAGCTGCAGCTCACCACGCAACACCCACAGCAGCGGGGTGTCGGGCTCGGCGGCCACGTGGTGGGCTTGGCCGTTGATGCGGAGCTTGGTGGTCATGGCGGTCTGTCTCGCTGTCGTTCGCGGAATTTTTCGCAGGCAGGTCTGCGAGGTCGGCTGGCTGGCCGGCTGTGGGGTCGGCTGTGTGGTCGGGTACGAGGCCGCCTGGCTCAAGCCAGTTTGAGCGGCAGGCGGCGCAGGCGCTGGCCGGTCAGCACAAACAACGCGTTGGCCACCGCCGGGGCGATCGGCGGCGTGCCGGGCTCGCCGACGCCTTCGGGTGGCTCGGTGCTGGCGATGATCGCGGTCTCGATCAGCGGGCAGTCACTGCCGCGCAGCAGCATCTGCTGGTGGAAGTTGGTCTGCTGCACCTGGCCCTTGTCCAGGGTGATCTCGCCGTGCAAGGCCGCGGTGAGGCCAAACACCACCGCACCCTCCATCTGCTGGGCGATGCCGTCGGGGTTGACGGCGAGGCCGCAGTCGATCACCGCGACCACCCGGTGCACGCGGATGCGCTTGGGGCTGGCCGGGTCCAGCGACACCTCGGCCACCTGGGCCACGATGCTGCCGAAAGACGCGTGCAGCGCCAGGCCACGGGCCTTAGTCGCACCATCGGCGGCGGCGGCCAGCGGCTGGCCCCAGCCGGCCAGGTTGGCCGCGCGTTGCAGCACCGCGGCGTGGCGCGGGTGGTGCTTCAGCAGCGCCAGGCGGAAGGCCAGCGGGTCTTGCGCCACCGCATGGGCCGCTTCGTCGACAAAGCTTTCTTTGAAGAAGGCCTGGTGCGAATGGCCGACCGAGCGCCAAAAGCCCACCGGCACCGGCAGCTCGACGATCTGGTGGCTGATGCGCGCGGCCGGCCATTCATAGGGCTGGTCGAAGGCGCCCTCGACGGTGGTCTTGTCGGGGCCGGCAGCGGGCAGGCCAAACTGGCGCTGCAGAAACTGCTGCACGACCGACGGGCCGGCCGACGCCGCCGTCCAGGCCACCAGTTGGCCCTGGGCGTCGAAGCCGGCCTGGTAGCGCGCCACGCAGGGCGGGCGATAGAAATCGTGGCTGCTGTCCTGCTCGCGGGTCCAGAGGGTCTGCACCGGCACGCCGGGCAGCGCGCGGGCGATGTGGGCCGCCTGGGCGACGAAGTCGACGTCGAGCCGGCGGCCAAAACCGCCACCCAGCAGCGTGACGTGGATCGCCACTTGCTCGCTGTCCAGCCCCAGGGCCTGCGCGGCCGCATAGCGGGCCAGGCCGGGCACCTGGGTGGCTGCCCAGACGGTGGCCCGAATGCTCGGCTGCTGGCCGTTTTTCGAGTCGGGCGTGAACAGCACCGTGCAGTTCATCGGCTCCAGCGTGGCATGGGCCAGCAGCGGGGCCTGGAACTCGCCGCTGATCGTCTTGGCCGCGCCGGCCATCGCCGCGGCCGCATCGCCGTGCGTGAAGTAGCCAAAGCCGTCGGCGGCGGCCAGCGCCTGCGTCAGCTGGCTGCTGATGCCGGCGCTGGAGAGTTCGGCGGCAGGTCCGTGGTGCCACTGCACGAGCACGGCCTTGACCGCCTGCATCGCCTGCCAGGGTGTGTCGGCGATCACCGCCACGCCACCGGTGCTGCCGCGCAGCGGCGGCACCACCAGCACCTGCAACACGCCGGGCAGGGCCTGCGCCGGCCGGGCGTCGAACGTGGCCACGCTGCCGCCCAGCGTCGGGCACATCAGCACGCTGGCGTAGCGCAGGCCGGGCAACACGGTGTCGATGCCGTAGCGGGCGCTGCCGTCCTGCTTGGATGCAGCTTCACGGCGGTGCTGGGTTGTGCCGATCAGCTTGAAGTCGGCCGGGGCTTTCAGCACCACGCGCTCGGGCAAGGGCAGCTTGGCGGCACGTTCGGCCAGGTCGCCAAAACGCGCGCTGCGCCCCGTTACCGCATGCCGCACCACACCGGCAGCCACGGTGCATTCGGCGGCGGCCACGCCCCAGCCCTGCGCGGCGGCGGCCACCAACATCGCACGCGCGCTGGCGCCGGCCTCGCGCATCGGCAGCCACAAGTCCTTCACGCTCGATGAGCCGCCGGTGGCCATCAGGCCGAACTCGCGCATCGTCTTGGCGGTCATCCAGGCCGCGCCGCGTTGCAGCAGGCCGTGCTCGTCGGGGTGGAAGGGCAGGCCGTCGGCCACGGTGGCGATGTTGTTGTAGATCGCGTCGACCGGCGGGTGTTCGGTGCGCACAGCGGGCCAGTCGGCGTCCAGCTCATCGGCCAGCAGCATCGCCAGCGAGGTCAACACGCCCTGGCCCATCTCGCTCTTGGGCACCATCACCGTCACACTGTCGTCGCTGGCGATCTTGACCCAGCCGTTGAAGGCCTGCTGGCCGGGCGCCACTGGCAGCGGGCTGCTGCCGGTCAAGCGCTGACGCGGCGGCATCAGCCCCCAGCCGACGACCAGGGCGCTGCTGGCGGCCAGCACGCCACCGGTGGCCAGCAGGAACTTTCGACGGCTGCGCATGCGGTGGGTCGACCTTCAATCGAGCTTGAGGCCCAGCTTGCGGATCACGCCGCCCCAGCGCTCGTACTGCTCCTTGACCGATGCGGCATGCTCAGCCGCACTGGAGGCCACGATCTCGGTGCCGCCGTCGGCGTACAGCTTGGCCACCTCGGGGTCCTGCAGCGCGCTGGCCAGCGCCGCGTTGACCTTGGCCAGCACCTCGGGCGGCAGGTTGCGCGGGCCGAAGAACTGCATGCCGCCAGGCACGTCCACGCCCGGCACACCGGCCTCGGCCATGTTGGGCAGCTTGCCCAGCGCGGCGTAGGGCTTGAGGTCGGTGTAGGCCAGCATCTTCACCTTGCCGCCCCGGGCGTTGGCGATCGCGGTGGTGGGGCCGTCGAACAGGAAGTCGACCTGCCCGCCCATCAGCGCCAGGCCGGCATCGGCCGAGCCTTTGTACGGGATGTGGGTCATCTGCGTGCCGGTGGCCTGCTGCATCATCTCGGCCACCAGGTGCGAGGTTGAACCCAGCGAGAACGAGGCGTAGTTCAGCTTGCCCGGGTTGGCCTTGGCGTGCTTGATCAGGTCAGCGACGCTGTTGAACGGCGAGTTGCTCGGTACGGTGAGCACGGTGGACGAGCGCGCGGCGAACATCACCGGCGTCAGGTCTTTCAGCGGGTCGTAGGGCAGCTTGGTGAACAGGTGCGGGTTCTGCGCCGCGGTGACGGTGATGGTGTAGAGCAGGGTGTGGCCGTCGGCGGGGGCGCGCACCACCTCCATCGTGCCCAGGATGGTGGACGCGCCGGGCTTGTTGTCGACCAGCACCGTGACACCCAGCGCCGACTGCAGCTTGGCCGCCAGCATCCGCGCCTGGATGTCGGTCTGGCCGCCGGCCGGGAACGGCACCACGATGCGGATCGGTTTGCCCGGCGTCGGGAAGGCTTGGGCCTGGGCCGCGGCCGGCAGGCCGACGATGGCGGCGCCCAGCAAGGCGCGCAAGAAGGCAAGACGGGTCAGCATGGATAAACCTCCAGATGGGGGAGTTGATTATCGTGAAGCGATCTGGCTCACCGAAGTCGGGGATCCACTGTCAGGATGGCGACATCGCCATGCACGATCTGGACATTCGCAACGACAAGATCGAGCCGCCAGCCGCCAGCCGCCAGCCGCCAGCCGCCAGCCGCCAGCCGCCAGCCGCCAGCCGCCAGCCGCCGCCGACGCGGAAATCAAGCCCGCATCAACGTGCTCTTGCCGAACAAGCTCTCGATCAGGTCCACCGCCAGCTCGGCGGTCTGGTTGCGCACGTCCAGCGCCGGATTCAGCTCCATCACGTCCAAGCTGGCCAGGCGACCGGTGTCGGCGATCATCTCCATGCACAGCTGGGCCTCGCGGTAGGTCGGGCCGCCGAGCACGGTGGTGGCCACGCCGGGGGCGATCGCCGGCTCGAGAAAGTCGACATCGAAGCTCACATGCAAGTGGGTGTTGGCGTCCAAGGTTGCCAGCGCCAGCTCCAGCGTGTGGCGCGTGCCGATCTCGTCGATGTAGCGCATGTCGAAGACCTCCAGACCGACCTGCTGGACCAAGCGTTTTTCACCCGCATCGACGCTGCGGATGCCGATCTGCCGCAGCACCTTCGGGTTGATCGCCGGCACCGTGCCGGCCATCTCGACCAATGCCTGCGGGCCATGGCCGCAGAGGCAGGCCACCGGCATGCCATGCAGGTTGCCGCTGGGCGTCAGCAGGTTGGTGTTGAAGTCGGCGTGGGCATCCAGCCACAGCAGCCGCAGCTTTTTGCCCGTGTTGCGGCAGTGGCGTGCCACCGCGCTGATCGAGCCGATGCCCAGGCAATGGTCGCCGCCCAGCAGGATCGGCAAGCGGCCCCCTTGCAGCTCGGCCAGCATGGCGTCGTGCACCGCCTGGTTCCAGGCCACCACCTCGGCCAGATGGCGGTAGCCGTCGACCGGAGGCAGCCAGGGGTTGGCCGGGCCGGTCAGGTTGCCGCGGTCCAGCACCTCGAGGCCGAGGCCTTGCAGCGCAGCCCCCAGGCCGGCCACGCGCAGTGCCTCGGGGCCCATGCTGGCACCCCGGGCGCCGGCACCGATATCGGTCGGTGCGCCGATCAGGCTGATCGCGGGGTTCACGGTCTAGACCAATTTGGCGGTTTCGGCGGGTTCGGTCTTGTCAGCGTCGAAACCGTAGTAGGCCGCCAGATGGTCCCAGGCTTGTTCGGCGGTCTCGACGAACTGGAACAGGCCCAGGTCCTCGGGGCTGATCATGCCGGTGTCCACCAGGTGCCGGAAGTCGACCAGCTTCTCCCAGAACGCGCGGCCGAACAGCAGGATCGGCCGCCGCCGGCTTTTGCCGGTCTGGATCAGCGTCATGGTCTCGAACAACTCGTCCAAGGTGCCGAAGCCCCCCGGGAAGCACACCAGCGCGATGCTGCGCATCACGAAGTGCATCTTGCGCAGCGCGAAGTAATGGAACTGGAAGCACAGCTCGGGCGTGATGTAGGCGTTGGGCTCTTGCTCGTGCGGCAACACGATGTTCAGGCCGATGCTTTTGCCGCCGACCTCGTGCGCGCCGCGGTTGCCCGCTTCCATGATGCCGGGGCCGCCGCCAGTGACGACGTAGATCGGCGTCGCCAGCCGGCGCGAGCGCTCGGTCACCAGGGCGGCGAAACGGCGGGCGGCGTCGTAGTAGTGGCTCATCGCGAGTGCCGTCTCGGCGCGGGCAATGGCTTGCGGCGTGCCCTCGGCCAGCGCGGTGGCCAGCCGCGTTGCCGCGGACTCGGGGCTGGGAATGCGCGCGCTGCCGAAGATCACGATCGTCGATTCGATGCCCTGCTCACGCTGGATCAGCTCGGGCTTGAGCATTTCGAGCTGCATGCGCACCGTGCGCAAGTCTTCGCGCAGCAGGAAGTCGGTGTCGGTGAAGGCCAGCTTGAAGGCGCTTTTGGGGCCACCGTAGCGCGACGGCGGCTCGGCGACCTCGGCATCCTCTTGCGCGGTCGGGAAATTGCGGGCGGTCAGTTCAGCGGGCTTCTTGTCCATGGCCGCAGCTTAGCAAGCCGGCGTGTCGGCCCACGTGGGTAGGGCCGCGGTCTACCATCGCGAGACGATGACCCTGCAAGCGCTGACCCTTGACCTCGACGACACGCTGTGGCCGGTGGGCCCCACCATCGCCCGTGCCGACACGCTGATGTGGCAATGGCTGGGCCGGCATGCCCCGGCCACCCATGGCGCCCGCGATGCCGCCGCGCTGGCCGTGCTGCGCGCCGCCGTGGCCCGCGACCGACCCGACTGGGCGCACAACATGAGCGCGATGCGGCTGGAGACCATTCGCCGGGCGCTGCTGGCCGCGGGCGACGACCCGGCGCTGGCCGAGCCGGCGTTTGAGGTCTTCTACAGCGAACGCCAACGCGTGGCGCTGTACGACGACGTGCTGCCGGCGCTGGCCCGGCTGGCGGCGCGTTGGCCGCTGGTGGCGCTGTCCAACGGCAATGCCGACCTGCGGCGGATACCGGCGCTGGCACCGTTTTTCCACGCGGCGGTCAGTGCACACGAGCTGGGCGTGGGCAAACCGGCGCCCGAAGCCTTTGCCGAAGCCTGCCGCCGCGCCGGGGCCTCGCCGGCGTGCACCCTGCACATCGGCGACGACCCGGCGCTGGATGTCGACGGCGCGCTGGCCGCCGGCCTGCAGGCCGCTTGGGTGCAGCGGCCCGATGCCCTGGCCGCGCGGCGGCCATTCGGCACACCTCATCACGAGGTGAGCCGGCTCGACGCGCTGGCCGACCGCCTGGGGGCATGACCGGCGCATGACCGGCGCTTGACCAGCGCTTGGCTGGAGCGGCCAGCGGTGCGGGGCTGGCGCGGCAAAGGCAGTCGCGCGAAATGGCCCTGCAATGCAGTGCAACTATCACGCCAGCCTGGAGTCCCAGCGGGGGGTGCAGTTCTATACTGCGGTGTGTATGGATCGATTCGCTGGGCCTCAGGCCCCAAGGCAGGCAACATGACGGGCAAGTACAAGGTGGCAGGGCTGTTGGCGGTGGGGGCCATTGCCGGTGCACTCACCACCATGCAGTTGCAGGCTTTTGCGCGCAATTCGCTGTCGCCGCTGCCGCTGGAAGAGTTGCAGCAACTCGCCGCGGTATTCGGCATGGTCAAGAGCGACTATGTTGAGCCGGTCGACGAGAAGAAGCTGATCTCCGACGCCATCGGCGGCATGGTCGCCGGCCTGGATCCGCACTCGGTCTACTTCGACAAAAAGAGCTTCAAAGAGTTTCGCGAAGGTAC
>JAYVDE010000268.1:0-5624 GCA_043749575.1 Burkholderiaceae bacterium
CGGTGGACCGGCCGCTCAACCGATGGATTCGACCTGGCGCGACTGCTGGTACGCGCTGCCGAAGCGGTTGGCCAGGAAGGCCGGCAACTCTAGCTGCTCTTGGCGGATAAAGCCTTGCTGCGGCAGCCGGCCTTCGCGGAACAGGTCGACCGCCGCGCACAGCCCCGCCGCGGTCGTGATCTGGATCGCCGACAGCGGCGCATCATTCAGCTGCCCCCAAGGCTGGGCTGCGCCCAGCCCGCCCCCCGCGGGGGGTGAGTCGCCTTGGGGCGGCCCGGCGGCGACTCGGCCGCGGTCGGCAAAGATCTTGCGCGCAAACACCTCTTGCACCAGCGCGCCGTTGCGCAAGCCGCTGACGGTGACAAACACCAGCACCACGTCCTGCATCGTGCCCGGCACGCTCTTGCGCAGGATGCTCTTCAGCGTCGCCGGGTCGTCCTTGAGCCGCAGGTCTTCCAGCAGCATCTTCATCAGCGCCTGGTGGCCGGGGTAACGCACGCTCTTGTAGTCGAGCGTGCGCACCCGGCCGGCCAGGGTTTCGCACAGCGTGCCCAGGCCGCCGCTGGTGTTGAAGGCCTCGTACTCGGTGCCGTCCAGGCTGAAGTGCTCCAACCCTTCCAGCGGCAGCATCTCGATCAACTGGCCGTCGCGGATCGCCTCGCAGGGGTGGCAGTACTCGTTGATCAGCCCGTCCACGCTCCAGGTCAGGTTGTATTTCAGCGCGTTGTTCGGAAAGGCCGGCAGCGCGCCGACCCGCATCTTCACGTCGTGCAGTGCATCAAACCCCTGGGTCAGGTGGTGCGCCACGATGCCGATGAAGCCCGGCGCCAGGCCGCATTGCGGCATGAAGGCCGTCTGGGCGCCCTGGGCCAGCTGCTTGATCGCGCGGGTGGCGGCCACGTCCTCGGTCAGGTCGAAATAATGGCAACCCGCCTCGCGTGCCAGCGTGGCGGTGGCCACGGCCAAATGGTAGGGCAGGGCGTTCACCACGGTGTCGTGGCCGCCGCCGGCCCGCAGCGCGGCCAGCAGCGCGGGTGTGTCTTCGGTGTCGACCACGACGCTGGTGATCGCTGGGTCGGCGGGGTGGCCGGGGTGGCCGGGGTGGCCGGGGTGCCCGCCGTGACCAGCGACGCGCGCCAGCGCGGCGGCGTTCTGGTCCATCACGGTGACCTGGTAGTCGCCGCTGGCGGCCAGCAGGCGGGCGATGGTCTGGCAGATGTGGCCGGCGCCGAGCAGAGCAACTTTCATGGCGGGCTCCTGGGCCAATCGTCGGGGGTCATGGGTGAGGGGTGACGATCAGTTTGCGCAGAGCGGCCGACGAAAGACAGCACGAATTCGTCGCAATAAAGCAAAATTCAGCCGTATCGGCGACCCCGTTCGCCGGATTGAACGACGAAGCCCTGGCCATGCCCAAAGACGTGATCGACCGTGACCTGATCACGCTGCTGCAGGCCAACGCCCGCGACAGCACCGCCAACCTGGCGCGCAAGCTGGGCATCGCGCGCACCACGGTGGTGGCGCGGCTGGCCCGGTTGGAGCGCGACGGTGTGCTGGTCGGCTACACCGCCCGGCTGGGCCACGACGAGCAGCGCCCCGGCGTGATCGCGCATGTGGGCATCGCGGTCGAGCCCAAACGATCCCGCGACGTGGTGCTGCGCCTGCAGGCGATCCCTGAGCTGCGGCAGCTCTACGCGGTGAGTGGTGAGGCCGATCTGATCGCCGTGCTGCGCGCGGCCAACACGGCGCGGCTGGACGCGCTGCTCGACGAGATCGGTGAAACCGACGGCGTGCGCAAGACCACCACGTCGGTGGTGCTGGCGGTGCGGGTCGACCGCGGCGGCTGAGGCGTGGCGCGCTGATGGCCGCCAACCCAGGCAGATCCAGCAAGGACGCACGATCACCGACCGGGCCGCAGCGTGGGCGTGCCGCGAACCAATCGCCATTACCTGGCTGCCAAAGCGGAGATGTTGACCGCCAAGGGGCGTTCGGGGCCGTTCGATTGGCTGCATTGGCAGGAGGCAGTCGGCCAACAACTGCCGCTGGCGATGACCACTTCAGGCGCTGGGGGCGGGCGGACCCGGGCGCCGTCGCAACAGCGCCAGCGTGCCCAGTCCGGCGAGCAACAGCGCGGTCGAAGCGGGCTCGGGTACGGCCGCCGCATGAAGCCCGGTGAAGGCAAAGCTGAACTGCTTGCCGGCCGCCTGGTAGTCAGCGTACTGGTCGGTGTTCAAGGTCAACGTGAACGAGAAGGCGCGCACCGGTAGGCCGGCCTTGGCGTGAAGCGACAGCGACGCCGAGCCACCACCCGCAGCGAGCTCCAAGCCGTTGGTGAAGCCGACCAGGTCGAACAGGCTGGGGTCACTGAGTGTGTAGGACCGCAAGGTCAGCGCCGTCAGGTTGCTGGTAGTGGCTCTATCGGCCGAGTTGTTGGCGACCTTGAATACGAAGCTGTCGCCTGGCAACAACGACCCCAAGTCGTGGCTGCCACCAGTGCCGAAGGTGCTATCCAGCAGCGGTGTCACACCGGCCACACCGCTGAAACCCTCATGGATGATGCGGCAGGCCGATCCGGCGCCATAAGAGTTCGAGCCCGTTGGGCAGGCTGCCGCCGCCATACTGCCCAGGCCGGATGCGAACCTGCCTGCCGGGGCGGCCAGCGCAGCCGACTGACCTGTCGTGTCGACGTAGTAGCCGGCGGGCGCCAGAATTGCGGCGATAGCGCCGACCGTGTCGACGTAGCGGCCCAGTGGCGCGAGCTTCGCAGCGGACGCCCCGACCGTGTCGACGTAGCTGCCCAGCGACGCCAGCTTCGCGGCCGAGGCGCCAGTCGTGTCGACGTAGCGGCCCAGTGGCGCGAGCTTCGCGGCGGACGCGCCGACCGTGTCGACGTAGCTGCCCAGCGACGCCAGCTTCGCGGCGGTAGCGCCGGTCGTGTCGACGTAGCGGCCGAGTGGCGCGGGCGTTTCGCTGATGGCCCCAGTGGTGGAAACAAAGTGGCCCAAACTGGCCAACTGGCAGGGCGTCGTGCCGCGGCTGCTCCAAGTGCCTGCAGCGCAGTAAGCGATCGGGGGTGGCGCTGTATACGCCGATACCGTGTCCGGCAGCGCTGCCGCGGCCACTGCAGCAAAAAGTACCCGGAGGGCCGCGATCTTCCGCGATGTGTCGGTGGCGTTGTCGGTGAAATCCATGACGGGAGGCTTTCTGCAGGGTGAAAAAGGCGTCCAGCCAGACCGGATTGCAAAGGAGAGAATGACAGCTGATGACGCTTACTCGTGACGATAATGGTTATCGGACGCCGTGCCCACCCATCTGTTCGCGGGGGGTGCTCACGCCTTTCAGCGCACAGTTTTACCCGGCACACCGCCCTGTGCTCGCAGCCCCGCTCAGTTGCGCGTCGCCGCCGCCAGCCCTTCAGCCGCCGCCCAGCGCCGCAATGCTGCCATGGCCACCTGCCGCGTGGCCGCGGGCAAAAACGAGGCCTGCGCGGCATCCAGCCCCATCTGCACCAGCTCACCCCAGCCGAAGCCGGCGGCGATCAGCCGGGCCGCCTCGGTGCTGTGGTCGACGCGCGACATCAACCGGTTGTCGGTGTGGAACGACAGGCTGACACCGGCGCGCCACAGCGCATGGATAGGGTGCAGCGCCAGCGACGGCGCCGCGCCGGTGTGCAGGTTGCTGGTCGGGCAGATCTCCAAGTGCGTGCCCTGGGCCTTCAGCTCGGCCAGCACCCGGGCGGCGGCCGGGCGGTCGCCGATCAGGTCAGCCAGGCGCACACCATGGCCGATGCGCTGCGCGCCCAGGCGCACGGCTTCCAGCACCCGCTCGCCGCCGTCGGCCTCGCCGGCGTGCAACGTCAGGCCCAGGCCGGCGTCGCGCACCCGGGCCAGCAAGGCGGCGTGGCGGCTGGCCGGCCAGCCGGCCTCGGGCCCGGCCAGGTCGAAGCCGATCACCCGCGCGGCAGCGGGCCGCAGCGCCGGCCCATCGGCTTGCTGGTGGCAGGCGATCGCCAATTCGGCGGCGCGGGCAATGTCGTGATCGCTGTCGTGGCGCATCGCGCAGACGATCAGGCCGCTGGGCAGCGGGCTGCGCGACAAACCGTCGAGCAGGGCCGCCACTGCCGCTTCGCCCGCGATGCCGTGGGCCTCGAACAGCAGCGGCGCGATGCGAAATTCGGCCAGCACGCAGCCTTCGGCGCGAGCGTCTTCGGCGGCTTCGTAGGCTACCCGGGCCAGACCCTCGGGCGTGGCCATCGCGGCCACGGTCAGGTCGAAGCCGCGCAGGTACTCCAGCAAGGAGCCGGCATGCGCCCGGGCGTCGAACCAGGCCGCCAGGCTGTCTTCGTCCGCCGCCGGTGAGGCGATGCCGCGTTCACGCAGCAACGCCAACAACGTGGCCACCCGCAGGCCGCCGTCCAGGTGCTCGTGCAGCAGCACCTTGGGCAGCTGGCGCGCGCGGCGCAGCAACGCGGGGTCGGGCGGGGCGAAGGTGTCGGTCGACATCAATTCATGCTACCGGACTCGGCTGGCCGGAGCCCAGAGTGGCCGAACACCTACTGGCCCATTCACGTGGTGGATTTCGACAACCTGCAAGCCGTGGCGGGTGATGCACAACAGGCATCGGCGCTGTCAGCGGATACCTTTTACGCTGGGGATACCGGGTCAGGGGAGCCGGGCACGCGGCTAACCAAGTCTGTCCCGGGTCATATGCCAAGCTCACTGTGCGAGCCGAGACGAACGAGCTGCAACACAGCGTCGTCCGGTTTTCGGTAAATCAACACCAAGTCTGGCTTGACGTGACAGTCCCGGTGATCCTTCCAGTCGCCGGTCAGCGCATGGTCGTGGTGCCTCTCGGCCAGCGGCTGGTCATTCGCCAGCGCCGTGATGATGGCCGCGAAATCGCTCGCCAGTGTCTGCCGATGCGCGCCTTTGGCCTCGCGCTTGTAGTCGCGTTTGAACTGGCCGGTCTGCTCAATCGTCCGCTTTGAGATCTGCCATCAGATCCTCAACGCTAGCGAACGACTTCAAGCCACCCCGACGCGCGTCCTTCATCGCCTTGATGGTGGTCACGTTAGGCACCAAGGGCTCGAATGGCAATGCCTTCTCGCGGGCAATGCGGGTCAACATCATGCGGAAGGCGTCGGACACGGTCAGGCCCATCGCCGCCAGAACGACGGTCGCCTCTTCCTTGATGTTCTCGTCGATGCGGGCACGAACCACTGCATTGGCAGACATGGTTTCCTCCGTCAAGTTGTTTGAGCTACATTGTGGCCCAAATATGTCGAAGGCACTTGGCTTGCTCCGCCCACCGTGTCGGAAACCACCTGTTTGACGACAGGTCGTCAAGTTGCAGTGGCCGAGCCGGACGACAAGCGCAGCGCGACGGCCTCCGAGCGCCTGAAACGCGCGCACCAGGCTGCCGCCCACGACACCTGGTTCCGTGAGCAGGTGCAGGCGTCGATCTGCCCCAAGCCCAAGCCCAAGCCGGGGCAGTCCGCTACGAAGCCGGCGCCGGCCCACGTCTTGCTATCCTGACCGCCTGACCGCCTGACCGCCTGACCGCCCGCCCCTTGCACTCTCCCCTCCCCACTACACCTTTAGTCAGCCCTCCTCAAGGTCCTCTCTGGA
>JAYVDE010000269.1:0-5617 GCA_043749575.1 Burkholderiaceae bacterium
CAGGCCGCGGCGCAGTTCCACCGGCTGGTCACCATAAGTGAAAGACAGCCGCTCCACGCTGAGCAGCGGCGTGCCGGCCGGCAGCGCCAGCAGCGCGGCGCTGCCGGCGTCGGCCGCCACGGCCCTGATTTTCTCTTCGGCGCGGATCATGCGCACGCCGAATTCAGCCTCGAACATGCCGTACAACGGGCCTTTGCAGTCGGCCAGGCGCTCGGCGGTCAGGCCCTTGAACAGCGCACCCGGCAGCCAGATCTCGTCCAGCACCACCGGCTTGTACTGCGCCAGCAACAGGCGCCGCAGTTGCACCACCGCATCGCCGCTCTTGCCACCCAGCATGCGCGCCACGTCGGCCGGCGCGCGGGTGCGGCGGCAATCCAGCAGGCGCCTGGCCATGCCGCGGGCATTGCCGTCGTCGGGCATCAGCCGCAAGAAGCGGTACTGGATTTGCTGCTCGGCATGGGTGGCCACGAAGGTGCCCTTGCCTTGCCGGCGCACCAGCAAGTTGTCGGCAGCCAGTTCGTCGATGGCCTTGCGCACCGTGCCCTGGCTGACCTTGAAGCGCGCGGCCAGCTCCAACTCGCTGGGGATGGCTTCACCCGGCTTCCACACGCCGGCCTGCAATTCGCGTGTGATCAACGCCTTGATCTGCCGGTACAGCGGGCTGAACGCCGGCCCGGGCGGCGCGGCATCGGGCGCATCTGCGGGCGTGCCGGGGGTGGTGGACAGGGGCACGGCGGCGGGCATGGTGTTGCATTGCAGCACAAGTGGCAATGACCGTCCATCAAATGCCGATATATGTCTTATAGAAGACATAAGACCTTTGACAGCATCAGGTGCAACCCCTAGACTGGCCTACACTGCGATTTGGCTCCTGCAGCCGCCTGCCTGCCTAGCGTCGGCCCCACTCAGCGGGCCGGTTTGCCGGCTGTGCCGAGACAGCCGCGGTGGGCCGGAACAACCTCTTCGTCACCCCCATCCTGCTGGAGCCTCCCATGAGCAAAAATCCCGTTCGCGTGGCCGTTACCGGCGCTGCCGGCCAGATCGGTTACGCCCTGTTGTTCCGCATCGCCTCTGGCGAAATGCTGGGCAAAGACCAGCCCGTCATCCTGCAACTGCTGGAAGTGCCGATCGATGGCCCGCAGAAGGCGCTCAAGGGCGTGATGATGGAATTGGAAGATTGCGCCTTCCCGCTGCTGGTCGGCATGGCAGCGCATGGCGACCCGATGACCGCCTTCAAAGACGCCGACTACGCGCTGCTGGTGGGCTCGATGCCGCGCAAGGCCGGCATGGAGCGCGCCGAGCTGCTGTCGATCAACGGCGCCATCTTCACCGCCCAGGGCCGGGCGCTGAACGCCGTGGCCTCGCGCAACGTCAAGGTGCTGGTGGTCGGCAAACCGGCCAACACCAACGCCTACATCGCGATGAAGTCGGCGCCCGATCTGCCGCGCAAGAACTTCACCGCCATGCTGCGGCTGGACCACAACCGCGCGCTGAGCCAGATCGCCGCCAAGACCGGCAAGCCGGTGTCGGCGATCCAGCAACTGGCGGTCTGGGGCAACCACTCGCCGACGATGTACGCCGACTACCGCTTCGCCACGATCGACGGCGCTTCGGTCAAGGACTTGATCAACGACCAGGTCTGGAACAAGGACGTGTTCCTGCCCACCGTGGGCAAGCGCGGCGCGGCCATCATCGAAGCACGCGGCCTGTCGTCGGCGGCGTCGGCCGCCAACGCCGCCATCGACCACATGCGCGACTGGGCCCTGGGCACCAACGGCGCCTGGGTGACCATGGGCGTGCCGAGCAACGGCGAATACGGCATCCCCAAGGACGTGATGTTCGGCTACCCCGTCACCTGCGCCGGTGGCGAGTACAAATTGGTCGAAGGCCTGCCTATCGACGCCTTCTCGCAAGAGTGCATCAACAAGACCCTGGCCGAGTTGCAGGGCGAGCAGGACGGCGTCAAGCACCTGCTTTGAACCGGCCGCCGGCCCGCCAGCGGGCCGCGCTGCGAACCTCGTTGATCGCCTTCAAAGGGCTGCCGCTACCCTGCTGGCAGCCTTTTTTCATCGGAATCGCCCGCCACCATGACCTCTGCCATCCTGCCCCGTGACGCCCTGATAGAAGAAGGCGACGCCGCGCCCGAGCTGCCGGTCTGCGACCATTACTGCGGCACCGAAGACCGCATGCGCAAGGCCCTGGCGCTGCAGGCTGAACTGGGCCCGGTGTTCGACATCACCTTCGACTGCGAAGATGGTGCACCCGTGGGCGCCGAGGCCGACCATGTGCGCATGGTGGCCGAACTGGCGCTGTCAGCCGACAACCAGTTCGGCCGTGTCGGTGCACGGGTGCACCCGGTCGACCACCCGGCGTTTGCCGACGATGTCGACGTGCTGGTGGGCCGCGCCGGCGACCGGCTGGCCTACCTGATGGTGCCCAAGCCGCGCCACCTGGCCGACCTGCAGCAGGCCATCGCCCAGATCGAGCACGCGGCGCGGGTGCATGGTCGCGGCGCTGCGCTGCCGGTGCATGCGCTGGTGGAAACGCATGGCGCACTGCGCGACGTGCAAGCGCTGGCCGCGCTGCCGCGGCTGCAGAGCTTGTCGTTTGGGCTGATGAACTTCGTCTCGGCGCACCGCGGCGCCATCCCGCAGACGGCGATGGGCGTCAAAGGCCAGTTCGAGCACCCGCTGGTGGTGCGCGCCAAGCTGGAGATCGCCGCCGCCTGCCACGGCGCGGCCAAGGTGCCTTCGCACTGCGTGGTGACCGAGTTCAAGGACACGGCGGCGCTGGCCGGCGCGGCCCACCGCGCCGCCCGCGAATTTGGCTACAGCCGGATGTGGAGCATTCACCCGGCGCAGATTCAGCCCATCGTCGACGCCTTCGCGCCCAGCGTGGCCGAGGTCGACGAGGCGATCGAGATCCTGCTGGCGGCGCAGGCGGCGGCCTGGGCGCCGATCAAGCACCGCCAACAGGGCCAAGATCGCCTGCACGACCGCGCCAGCTACCGTTACTTCTGGCAAGTGATCTGCCGGGCTCGGCGCACCGGCCAACCGCTGCCGGCCGAAGTGGCCGAAGCGCTGTTCGGGCCCAGCCCGGCCTGAGCAACCAACGCTTACCTGTCGGCGCACGGCCGGCCTGCCGGCAGCGGGCAAAATTGGCGCCATGCCACTGACCGCCTTTGCCATCACGCCGCACCGCGCGCTGCCCCGCGCCCGCCCCTTCCCCCGTCACTGCGCGGCCAGGCTGAGCTTGCTCACCCTGCTGGTCATCGCCAGCCACGCCGGCCCGGCAGGGGCCGCGGGGCCTGCGACGGCCACCGCCACCCCGGCGCCGAGCAAGACCGGCACTGCAACCGTCGCGCGGGCGACCACCCAGCCCAGCACCAAGACGGCCAGCCAGGCCGGCCGCTCGGCGAGGACCACCGCCGCCGCCAAAGGCAAGCCCGCCACGCCGCGCCAGCAACTCAAGCGCGCGGCCGAGGCTCTGGCGCTGGCCACCACCACGGTGGAGACCATCTCCGAGGCCCAGCTCGAGGTGGCGATGCGCGTGCTGACCGGCGCGGCCGACTGCGAGTTCAACGAGCGCATCACCGTGGCCCCCGTGAACGGCCAGCCCGGCCATTTCCACGTTGGCCACAAAGGCCAGCGCTACACCATGGTGCCCGAGGAGACGGCCACCGGCGCCGTGCGCCTGGTTGATCGACGTGCCGGAGTGGTCTGGCTGCAGATCCCCGTCAAGTCGATGCTGATGAACAGCACGCAGGGCCGGCGCCTGGTCGACGCCTGCACCCATGCCGAACAGCGGGCGGCGCTCGCCTTCGCGGTGGCCCATGCGGAGATCGGCACTGGCATCGGCATCGGCATCGCGCCGGCGGTGACTGCGGCGACAGTGGCGACAGTGGCGAATGCTGCGACCTATGCGCCGGCAGCGATGGCAACGGTGGCGACAGCGACACCCGCCGCCACCGCGGCGACCACGGTCGCCGCGGTAGCGCTGTCGGCAGCCCCGAGCGCGGCGGCCATTGAACCGCCGGCCGCACCGGCCGCATCCAGCACGGCGGCGGCCGGCCCGATGGCCACACCCGTCACGCTGGCTGCCGCAGTGGCCGCGGTGACCACAGAAGCCGAACCGGTCACCGCCCCGGCCCCGGCCATGGCGCCTGCGCCGGCCGCCGCAATGTCCTCCGTACCGGCCGTTGCACCGGCATCCGCGACGGCAAGCGCACCGCCCGCTGCATCGACCACCGCGCCGGCCCCAGCCATGGCGCCCGCGCCGGCCGCCGCGTCAATCGCTGCGCCGCCCGCTGCGCCGCCCGCTGCGCCGCCCCCTGTGCCGCCCGCTGTGCCGTCCGCTGCGCCGTCCGCTGCGCCGCCCGCTTCCCCGCCCGCTGCGCCGATTTGAGCCTGGTGGATCTGGCCGGCGACCTCAAGCGCTGCCGATCCATTCAAGTTGCTCGGAAACCGCCGAAAAGCAACGATATCCGGGTTATTCCGGATCTCGCCAGCAGCAAGCGGCTGGCGCCGTTATGCTGCGCTGCAACATCGATGGTCGATGCATTCAACCTTCTGACTAATTTCAACATGATCAACGTGATTCTTGCCCTCGTGCCGCTGGGCTTCGCCACCGGCTCCCTGGTCTGGCTGATGACCAGCGGCGCACAAGCGCAGGCCCGCTCGGACGCCTTTGCCGAACAGTGGATGCGCGACAACGCCTGACCCCAGCGGCGGCGCCCCGCGCCCGTCTTGCCCAGGCCCGCCACCGAGCGGGCCTTTTTCATGGCTGTTCATGTTGCGCTGCGTCACAATCATCGGGCAGTGCCGGGCTGGCCCGCAAATAGCACTTGGCAAGTCTTATATAAGACATAAAATATGGGACTAACCCGTAGTCGCCAAGCCGGCGCGCGGCTGCGGTTCAAGCCGCACCCGGCGACAAGGGCCGACAAGCGCCAAGAAGTACTAACAAGCGCCGACACCCGGTCGACCCGGACCCCAGTCTTCCCCCGTTTCTCCACCGTCCCACAGGAGCTTTCGAGATGCTGCAAGCCTACCGCCAACACGTGGCCGAACGTGCCGTCCTCGGCATCCCCCCGCTGCCGCTGACCGCCACCCAGACCGCCGAGCTGATCGAGCTGCTCAAGTCGCCGCAGAATCTGGCAGACCCGGGTGAAGTGAGCTTCCTGCTCGACCTGCTGACCCACCGCGTGCCGCCCGGCGTGGACGACGCCGCCAAGGTCAAGGCCAGCTTCCTGGCGGCCGTGGCGCATGGCGACCTGGCCGTGGCCGGGGTCAGCAAGGCCAAGGCCACCGAGCTGCTCGGCACCATGGTCGGTGGCTACAACGTGCACCCGCTGATCGAGTTGCTCGACGACGCCGACGTGGCGCCGGTGGCCGCCGCGGGCTTGAAGAAGACGCTGTTGATGTTCGACTTCTTCAACGACGTGGCCGAGAAGGCCAAGGCCGGCAACACCCTGGCACAACAGGTGATGCAGAGCTGGGCCGACGCCGAGTGGTTCACCAACCGCCCCGAGGTGCCCAAGACCATCACCGTCACCGTCTTCAAGGTGCCCGGCGAGACCAACACCGATGATTTGAGCCCGGCGCCCGACGCCTGGAGC
>JAYVDE010000270.1:0-5601 GCA_043749575.1 Burkholderiaceae bacterium
CGCACGCCCGGCGTGGTGTGGTGCTGCTGGCCGGCAACGGCCATGTGCGGCGCGACATCGGCGTGCCGCGCTGGCTGCCGGCCGACCTGCGCAGCCGCAGCCATGCGGTGGGCACCTTGGAGACTGGCGACGACAGCGCCGCGGCCTACGACGAGGTCTTGTACGTCGCGCCGCAGGTCCGGCCCGATCCCTGCGCCGCCTTGCGCCCGGCCCAACCCGGTGCCAACCCGATCAGCCCGTCTGGACACGCACCATGAACCCCCTCGCCCGTCCGCCGATCCTCCTGCCCGCCCTGCTGCTGGTGGCCATGACCACGCTGGCCGGTTGTGCCACCGCGCCGCCTGTCGTGCCGCCTGTAGTGCCGCCTGTAGTGCAGCCTGTAGTGCAGCCTGTACTGCCGCCGAACACGCTGGCGGCGTCGGCGCCCGCCCGGTCGCCTGCGGCCACGGCCCTGGACACCTTGTTCGACGCCAGCTGGGACGCGGCCATGCAGCGCCACCCGGAGTGGGCCACCTATGTCGGCGACAAGCGCTGGGGCGACCAGTTGTTGGATGCCTCGCCCGAGGCCGAGGCCGCGGATTACGCCAGCATCCGCCGCCGCCTGGCCGCGGCGCAGGCCATCGACCGCAGCGCGCTCGACGCCCGCGACCGCAGATCGCTCGACCTGTTCATCCACGGCCAACAACGCCAGCTGAGCTTCGAGCCGATGGTCGGCTACCGGCGCATGAGCATGGCCGCGCTGGGCGGCTTCCACACCGAGCTGGCCGACCTGCTGCAGGCCAGCCCGGTGACCAACCCGGCGCAGGCCGAGCAGGCGCTGGCCCGGTTGGCGGCCTGGCCGCGGCGCGTCGACCAGGAACTGGTGCGGCTGCGCCAAGGCCTGGCGCAGGGCTGGGTGCCGCCGCGCCCGGTCATCGCCCGCGTGCTCAGCGCCATCGACCGGCAGAGCGCCGCAGCTGGCGACCAGAGCCCGTACTTCGAGCCCTTCTCCCGCCTGGGCGCCGAGATTCCGGCCGACCGGCAGGTGGCGATCCGCCAACGTGCGCTGCAGGCCATCACCACCCAGGTGCTGCCGGCACAGCAGCGGCTGCGCGACTTCGTGGCTGGCGACTACGCGACCGCGGCGCCCGAGTCCGGCAACCTGGGCAGCTACCCCGGCGGCGCGGCGGTGTATGCGGCGGCGGTGAAGGAGCAGACCACCACCGACCTGAGCCCGGCGCAGATCCACGCCATCGGGCTGGCCCAGGTGGCGCGGCTGCGCGGCGAGATCGACCAGGTGATGAAGGACATGGCCTGGAGCGGCGACTTTGCCTCGTTCGTGGCCCAGCTCAACACCGACCCGAAGTACTTTCACAGCAGCCCCGAGGCGCTGCTGGCCGGCTACCGCGACATCGGCAAGCGCCTGGATGCCGAGCTGCCCAAGCTGTTTGCCGAACTGCCGCGCGCGCCCTGGGGCGTGCGCGCGATGCCGGCGCACGCCGGGCCCGACGCCGCCGAGAACTACCACGGACCGGCGCTGGACGGCAGCCGCCCGGGCTGGTTCAACGCCAACGCGCAGGGCTACAAGACCCGGCCGATCTGGGCGATGGAAGCCCTGACCGCCCACGAGGCCGTGCCCGGCCATCACCTGCAGTCCGCCCGCGCGATCGAGCTGGGTGCGCTGCCGCGCTTTCGGCGGTCGAGCGGGTACGTCGCCTACGGTGAAGGCTGGGCGCTGTATGCCGAGACCCTGGGCTTCGAGCTGGGGCTCTACAAAGACCCGGCCAGCCGCTTCGGCTACCTGCAGTTCCAGATCTGGCGCGCCGCCCGGCTGGTGGTGGACACCGGGCTGCACGACCAGGGCTGGTCGCGCGATCGGGCCATCGACTACATGGTGGCGCAGACCGGCCGCGACCGCGGCTTCATGGCCAGCGAGGTCGACCGCTACACCTCCGACCCCGGCCAGGCGCTGGGCTACATGATCGGCCAGCTCAAAATCATCGAACTGCGCGACCGCGCCCGCACCGCGCTGGGTGATCGATTCGACATTCGCCGCTTCCACATGGTGCTGCTCGACCAGGGCGCCGTGCCGCTGACGCTGCTGGAGCGCCAGGTCGACGACTGGATCGCCAGCATCGCCGCCACGCGTTGAGCCCTGCCAAAGCTTGCCCGTCATTGCCCGTCCCTGCCCCTTGCCCCTTGCCCACCTTGCCCGCCTTGCCCCCCTTTCCCACCACCGGAGCCCGCCCTTGAGCGCCCTGTTCTCCCCCTTCCAACTCGGCCCCGTGACGCTGGCCAACCGCATCGTCATCGCGCCGATGTGCCAGTACTCGGCCACCGACGGCCTGGCCAGCGACTGGCATTTGATCCACCTTGGCAGCCTGGCCTTGTCGGGCGCCGGCCTGCTGACCATCGAGGCCACCGCGGTCAGCGCTGAAGGCCGCATCACGCCCGGCTGCCTCGGCCTGTGGAACGACGCCACCGAGGCCGCGCTGGGCGAGGTGCTGGGCCGCGTGCGGGGGCAGTCGAAGATGCCCATCGCGATCCAGCTGGCGCATGCCGGACGCAAGGCCAGCAGCCACACGCCCTGGGACGGCGGCCAGCTGATCCCGGTCGACCAGGGCGGTTGGCGGCCGCTGGGCCCGTCGGCGATCCCCCAGCTGGAGCATGAGCCGCCGCCAGTCGCGCTGGACGCCGCCGGCCTGCAGCAGATCTGCCAGGACTTCGCCGACGCCGCGCGGCGCGCCCACCGGCTGGGCATCGAGCTGATCGAGCTGCATGCCGCGCACGGTTATTTGCTGCACCAGTTTTTGTCGCCCATCGCCAACCAGCGCGGCGACGAATACGGTGGCTCGCTGGAGAACCGCTTGCGCTTTCCGCTGGAGGTGTTCGACGCGGTGCGCGCCGCGCTGCCGGCGGCTTATCCGGTGGGGGTTCGGGTGTCGGCCACTGACTGGGTAGCCGACGGCTGGGACGTCGACCAGACCGTCGCCTTCGGCCAGGCGCTGGCCGCCCGCGGCTGCAGCTTCATCCACGTGTCGAGTGGCGGCGTGTCGCCGAAGCAGCAAATCCCGCTCGGCCCGGGCTACCAGGTGGCGCTGGCCGCGCAGATCAAACGCGAGACCGGCCTGCCGACCCTGGCCGTGGGCCTGATCACCGACCCGGCGCAGGCCGAAGCCATCGTGGCCAGCGGCCAGACCGACCTGGTGGCGATCGCGCGCGGCATCCTCTACGACCCGCACTGGCCCTGGCACGCCGCCGCCGCGCTGGGCGCGCAGGTGGAGGCGCCGCGCCAGTACTGGCGCGCGCAGCCTCGCGGCATGAGCACGCTGTTTGGCGACGTGAAGATCGGCACACGCTGACCGGCCGGCGCCGGCGCCCGGTCAGCCCGGGCAGCTGGCGCCGCAGCGGCCGCCCCAGCCGCCACCGCTGCAGCCACCCCAGCCGCCGCCCCAGCGGCGGGTAGCATCGCCGGCCATGGCCCTGCACCTGCCCAAACTGCTGCCCCAACACCTGCAGTCCATCGCCCTGTCGCTGCGCGAGCTGGCCATCACCGCGGCGCCCTTCGTGCTGATCGCGGTGCTGCTGCTGACGCTGGCCTACACCTGGCTGGACCCCAACCCGCCGCGGCATTTGGTGATGGCCACCGGCGCGCCGCAAAGCGCGTACCACGAGTTCGGCAAACGTTATGTCGAGCAGCTGCAGCGCCACGGCATCACCGTGACGCTGCGCGAGACGCAAGGCGCGGCCGAGAACCTGGCGCTGATCCGCCAGCCCGCATCGGGCGTGGACATCGTGCTGGCCCAGGGCGGTGGCGAGCCCGATGCGCCCACCACCGGCCGGCCCGAAGACGCCGACGAGGCCAAGCTGGTGTCGCTGGGCAGCGTGTTCTACGAGCCCTTGTGGTTGTTCTACCGCGAAGACGCGGCCCAGCGCCTGGTCAAAGGCCCCGAGTTGACCCGGCTGAGCCAGCTGGTGGGCGGCACACTGAACATCGGCTCGGCCGGCAGCGGTGTGCCGCCGCTGCTGGAGCGGCTGATCGACGCCAACGCCATTGCGCCCGACGCCATCAGGCTGCAGCGCCAATCGACCACACCGGCGGTGATCGAGCTGCTGGAAGGCCGGCTCGACGCGCTGGCGCTGGCCTCGGCGCCCGAATCGCTGATGGTGCAAATGCTGCTGCAGACCCCCGGCATCCGGCTGATGGACTTTGCGCAGAGCGAAGCCTATTCACGCCGGTTTCCGTTCATCAGCGCGGTGGTGCTGCCGCGCGGCGTGGTGGATCTGGCCGCCGACCAGCCGAGCGCCGACGTGCGCCTGATCGCCCCCACCGCCACGCTGGTGGCGCGCGACACGCTGCACCCAGCGCTGATGCAGCTGATGGTGCAGGCAGCGCAGCAGGTGCATGGCGGCGCCGGCTGGTTCCAGCGCAAGGGCGATTTTCCGAACGCGGCCAACACCGAGCGGCCGATTGCCGCCGAGGCCCAGCGCTACTACCGCAGCGGCCCGCCGCTGCTGCAGCGCTACCTGCCGTTCTGGCTGGCCAACTTGGCCGACCGCATGTGGCTGGCGCTGGTCGCCATCATCGCGGTGCTGATCCCGCTGGCGCGCGTGCTGCCACCGCTCTACGAATTCCGCATCCGCCGGCGGGTGTTTCGCTGGTATGCCCAGCTGCGCGCGGTAGAAGACGCCCGCGGCAAGCGGCCGGCCGCCGAACTGCTGGCCGACCTGGCCGCCATCGAACAGCGGGTGGACGGCATCCGCGTGCCGCTGAGCTACACCGACGAGCTGTATTCGCTGCGCAGCCACATCGACCTGGTGCGCCAGCGGGTCAGTTAGCCCACCCCCGAAGCGCCTGCGGCGCACCCTTTCATGCCAGCCCGGCGTCGGCCTGCACGGCCGCGGGGTCGACTCCCAGCCTGCCCGCCGCGGCCAGGATCTCTTGCCAGGTGGTCGCGTCCACCGGCACGCCTTCAGCGCTGCGCTGTGCGCGCCAGGCCCGCTCGGGCTCGCCGGCGATGCGGATGTCGTCGAAACCCTCGCGCGGTGGCGAGGCTTTGACCCAGTCGATGAAGGCCTGCGCCTCAGCCTCGAAGGCGCTGCGGTCGGTCAGCGCAGCCGGATCGATCAGCACGCTGAACATGCCGTTGAGCACCCGCCGCTGGCTGGCGTCGTCGTCGCGCTGGGTCATGCCGGAGGCCAGTGCGCCGCCCAGCAATTCACACATCACCGCCAGGCCGAAACCCTTGTGGCCGCCGAAAGTAAGCAGCGCGCCGAACGGCGGCACCACGCTGAAGCGCGGGTCTTGCGTGGGCCGGCCGTGGTCGTCGATCAGGCAGCCCGGCGCCACCTGCTCGCCCTTGTTCATCGCCACCCGGGTCTTGCCCTGGGCGATCATGCTGGTGGCGAAATCCAGGATCACCGGCGGGCGGCCCGTCAACGGCACACCGGCGCAGAACGGGTTGGTGCCGAAACGCGCATCGGCCCCGCCATGCGGCGCCACGATGCCGCGCGAAATCACGTTGACGAAATGCATCGACACCAGCCCGGCCGCAGCGGCCTGCTCGGCCCAGGCGCCGATGCGGCCCAGGTGGTGGGCATTGCCCAGCGCCACGACACAAG
>JAYVDE010000271.1:0-5599 GCA_043749575.1 Burkholderiaceae bacterium
GGCATGGCCGTCTACCGAGGGTCAACCCGTGCTTTCGTGCTGCAGGAGAGGCGACCCGTTGCCGCCGACAATAGGGCTTCTGCTGCGACGTTGCGGCGCACACGTTTGTCTTGAGGAACATCGCAGGGTGCAGGCATTGGTCAACTTTCATGTCCTGTGGGGTTCTACGGGTGGTGCTCGTCGACTACGACCAGGAAGTCTTCCGATTAGACGAAGTCGGCACTTGAGTCCGCGATTCGGCTGGCGTGCCGGTGGCTGTGCCTTGCAGGATCGGGTGACGACGGACGAATGCCGGCACCAAGGATCGCGGCGCGCGCCGCACGCGCGTTGCGCCAGCACCAGACCGCGAACGGGGATCAACGCTCCCAGGCGCGCCGCGTCGGCCTGTCTCCTCGGCTTGCCCACATGAGCAAGTACCAAGCCGACTTGGTCGCTGGTTCCCTGATGCTGCCTGAGAGCCGCCGCGTTGCCGCTTTACTGCTGAGAAAACCTACCGACGCCGAGTGGGCGCATGCGGTCAAGGTCGAGAACATCCTGCAGAAGGCCGCGTCGTCCACGGCCGTGAGGCAGGCACGGCTCATTCGTTTTCGGTTGGATCCGATGGGCCCGGCTGCCTGGGCCTTGGTCAACGCTGGCGATCAGGAGGTGGCTTCGCAGACCCTCTTTGCTGCTGCCATGCTGCACAGCCAGCTCTTGGCCGACTTCGTGCGCAGCGTTGTCGTCGGGCACCATCGGCGGCTGGAAACGCACCTGCACCCCAGAGAGTGGGACGGTTTCCTGGCCGACTGTGCCGCCCGCGATCCCGGTGTCGAGCAGTGGACCACCGTCACCCGTGCCAAGCTGCTACAGGTCCTGATTCGTATCCTGGCGGAGGCCAAGTACATCGAGTCCACGCGGTCCTTGCGCCTTCGATCACCTCACCTCAACCCGCAGGTCCGGCGGCTTCTGCAGGACCTCGGTCATGATGACCTGATTGCCACCCTGGAGCTTCAAGCATGAGCGCGACGTTGGAAGAGCGCCTGAACCGGATCTTGCCGCGCATCACGACGCCAGAATTCCTCGCCAACAGAGGGCAAGGCAACGAAATTGGATTCTGGATCTTCGACTACCTGCCAGAGCGTGAGCTGGACGCGCGCGCCTTTGTATCCGGTGTCGTGATGCCGGCGCTTGAGAAGGCGTCGATCAAGGCGGCCGAGGTAAACCTGTTTCAGCTCATCATCGGTCTGCTCGAGGAGCGCAAGCTGCTCGAGAAGGCGCTCAACAAGCAGGCATCGAAGGGCGACGAGGCTGTGTTGGCCGATTTGCGCGCCGTGCTGACGGAGGCAAAGTTGGCAAAACGCATCGGTGAACTGGTCAATCTTGACGAGCTTCAGTTGTTGGTGCTCACCGGTGTCGGTGCGGCGTACCCAATGCTGCGCACCAACACGCTGTTGACCGCGCTTCATGCAGTCATGAAGCGAACCCCGCTGGTGATGTTCTACCCGGGTCGTTACGACGGGTTTTCGCTGCGGCTGTTCAATAAGTTGGCCGACGACCACTACTACCGTGCATTCCAGCTGGTCGAGTAGCCCGCCCACGCTCAAAGCAACAAAAGGCCATCCAAGCCATGAAGATCAGGGACCTTTTCATCAAGCCGATCGACCGCCCCATCAACGGTGTGATCAAGGCGGACCAACGCGATGCCGAGAGCATCTGGCAGGAGCTTGACGAGTACGTCGTCACCAAGCAGTTGACGGAGTATTTCAGGCGCTTCTTCGATGCTTACTTGGCCGCTGCCGACAACCCCAACGACCCCGTCCTGTCCTCGCGCATGGGCGTTTGGGTGTCCGGCTTCTTCGGGTCCGGCAAGTCGCACTTCATCAAGATCTTGTCGTACTTGCTGGAGGATCTGGAGGCAACGAATCCGGTCACCGGCCAGACCAGGCGTGCATCGGCGTTCTTTGATGAGCACAAGATCAAAGACCCGCTGTTGCTGGCCGACGTTCAGCGTGCCACGCGCGGCAGCGCCGACGTCATCCTGTTCAACATCGACTCCAAGGCCGACAGCAAGTCCGACCGTGACGTCATCCTGCAAGTGTTCTTGCGGGTCTTCAACGAGAAGCTCGGCTTCTCGGGCGAGGCACCCCACATCGCCGATCTGGAAAGGCACCTGCTTGCCAAAGGCGTGTACGACGTCTTCCAGGAGGAATTCTTCAGGCTTTACGGCTCAACCTGGCGGGCCGAGCGCGATGCGGTTGGCTTGCTGCGCGACGACGCTGTCGCCGCACTGGCCGTCGCGCTGAAGATCACACCCGAGTCGGCCGCGATCTGGTTCGACAGTGCGCGCGACAACTACAAGATCAACATCGAGAACCTGGCCAAGTTGCTGAGGGACTACCTCGACACCCAGCCCAAGGGACACCGCGTCATCTTCTTGGTCGACGAGGTGGGCCAGTTCATCGGAGACAGCACCCAGCTGATGCTGACGATGCAGACCATCACCGAACAGCTGGGCACCCTGTGCCAGGGTCGCGCATGGGTGATCGTCACTAGCCAGGAGGACATCGACGCGGCCATCGGTGAGTCCAACAAGGCCAAGAGTCAGGACTTTTCGAAGATCCAGGGCAGGTTTCACACGCGGCTGTCGCTGGCCAGTTCCAACACCGACGAAGTGATCGGTGAGCGCCTGCTGGCCAAGACCGAAGCCGCCCACCAGGCCTTGCGCGATGTCTTCGCTCGCAAGGGCGACATCATCAACAACCAGCTGTCGTTCGTCGGCAATTCGGTTTCGATGCGCGGGTACCGCGATGCCAGTGAATTCGTCGCCTACTACCCGTTCGCGCCCTACCAGTTCCAGCTGCTTCAGAAGGTCTTCGAGTCCATCCGCAAGGTGGGTGCCACCGGCAAGCACCTGTCACGTGGCGAGCGCTCATTGCTGGATGCCTTCCAGTCCGCCACGCGTAGCAATGCTGATCGGGGCATCGACGCCCTGGTGCCGCTGCAGGACTTCTATCCGTCGATCGAGAGCTTTCTCGACACTTCCGTCAAGAAGGCCATCGACCAGGCCGCCGAAAACCCGGCGCTTGAGCCCTACGACATCCAACTGCTCAAGGCGCTGTTCCTGATCCGTTACGTCGCCGAGGTGATCAAGCCCACGGTCGACAACCTGGCCACGCTGTGCCTCAGCGAGATTGACGCTGACAAGTTGGCCCTGCGCCGCCGCATCCAGGACAGCCTGGAACGGTTGGAGGGCCAGCGCCTCGTCAGTCGCAATGGCGACCAATGGTTCTTCCTGACCAACGAAGAGCGCGACGTCGCTCGTGAGATCGGCCACGTAGAGGTTTCGGCTGCGGAAAAGTCTCGGCTGCTCAGTGAACTGGTGTTTGACGAAATCCTGGCTGGCCAGACCAAGGTGCGCCACCGCGACACCAAGGGCGACTATGAGTTCAACCGCGTGCTTGACGGCGTGCCGTTCAAGCAGGCCAGCCACGCCTTGACGCTGGAGCTGCTGACGCCGCTGGGCGACGACTACGAACTGGCGAACGAAAGCCGTTGCGTGATGCGCAGTGCTGAGGGCGAGGGCCGGGCATTGATCCGCCTGGAAGAGGGCAATCGTCTCGACGTCGAGCTCACGTTGTACCGCCAGATCGAGAAGTACGTTGACAGCCCCAAGGCCAGCAGCGCGTCACCGTCGCTCAAGAAGATCCTGATCGAGCGCAAGGATGAGAACCGCGAACGCCGGGCCCGTCTGACGGCTCAGCTGGGCACGCTGATGACGGGCGGCGACTTCTACGCCAAGGGTCAAAAGCTCAGTTCCAAGGCCGTCAGCCCGTCGACGCTGCTCGATGAGCTGATCAACTATCTCGTCACCAACACCTACCTCAAGCTGCCGCTGCTGAAGGTGAGGCAGGCCGACCCGGCCAGTGAAATCCGCGCCGTCCTGGCCGCCGATGACTTGGCCCAGCGCAGCCTGGCGCTGGGCGGTGAGCAGGGCAACCCGCAGGCCATCCAGGAGGTGCGTGAGTACCTCCACCTCACCGCCACCCAGAACCGCGTGCTGCTGTCCGACGTGGTGGATCGCTTCAGCGGCACGTCCTACGGCTGGAAACCGGATTGGGAGATCGTGCTGATCGTCGCCCGGCTTTTCATGGCCGGTGAGATCAAGCTGACGATGGAAGGCTCTGACCTCGACCCCAAAAGCGCTGTCGATCCATTGACCAAACAGGTGCGCTTCAAGCAGGTGTCGATCCTCAAACGCAAGGTGGCCGACGCCGGCAGCCTGAAGCGCGCCCGCGACCTGCACAAGGAGCTGTTCTCGGCCCTGGCCCGCGAAGATGAAGATGGTTTGGTCGCCGACTTCCGCACCAAGTTCAGCGCATGGGATGCTGACCTGCGCAGCTTTGCCACCGTGGCAGCGCAGAAGCACTACCCCGGCAAGCCGGCCATCGATGCGCTGACGGCCCGGATCGGCAAGCAGCTGGGCATCCGGGACTCGTTCGAGTTTGTCGAGGCGCTGAACAAGGGCCGGGACGAATGGCTGAACGCCGGCGAGGACGTGGCCGACCTCAGCGCGTTCTACAAGCAGCAGGTGGGCACCTGGCGCAAGTTGCTAGAGGCGCTGAGCGTGTTTGAGGCCAACCACGATGCGCTGGTCAAAGACGCCCAAGCCGCAGCCGCACTGAAGGAACTGGCCGCGCTGCGTGACAACGCCACACCCTATTCCGCCGTCAACCGCATTGAGCCGCTGGTAGCCACCGTCCAGGCCGTCAACGACCGTTTGGCCCAGGACAAGCGCGAGAAGGCCCTGCTGTCCATTGACGCCAAGATCCATGAGGTGACGGAAGCGCTGGCCAAGGCCCAGGCCAGCCCGGAACTGTGCAACAAGGTGCTGTTGCCGTTGCAGCAGCTGAAGACCAAGGTGGCGAGCCTGAGCAGCATCCCGCAGATCCTGTACCTCCAGAACCAGGCCGGCGACCGCCTCGACGAAGCCATGGATGCCGTCGCCGCCGCAGTGCCCAAGCCGCCCATCAAGGTGGCAGCGCCTCCGCCGCCAACGATGGGCACGGCTGCCGGTGGCACACCCACCGCAACGGTGCCGCTTTCCACAGGCCACAACACCGGCACCGCGCCCAAGCCCAGCCAGGTGGTGCGTGCAGCCGATTTTTCACCCAAGAGTTACCTGGAGTCAGAAGCCGAGGTCGAGGCTTATCTCGCCAGTCTGAAGACCAAGTTGCTGGCGGTGCTGCACGCCGGTCAACGCATCCGCATCCAGTGACGCGGTTTTTGATGTGCGATGGTTGGCAACGACACCACCTGTCGCCACCCCTGCGCAAACTGCCTGAACTGCCTCGGTGGGCAGACAGGAGTTCAAACCATGTTCTGGATCGCTATCTCGTTGGTGGGCCTTGCCCTCGCATTCATCAAGCTGGGCGCCTACTTGGTGCTGTTCAAGGTGCTCACGATGGCGCTGGCTGTTGCGGGGCTGGTGATCGCTGGCTTGCTCATTGCCATGCTGTGGCGAAAAGTCGCCAGCAGGCGCGCAAGCTGACAGGCATGGCGCCGGTTCTCTCCCAGCGGTTTGCCATCCGATGAGTGCGCCCAAGCACGACACCCTGGTGCG
>JAYVDE010000272.1:0-5599 GCA_043749575.1 Burkholderiaceae bacterium
GGCCGATGAGGGCAACCTGCTGCTGATCCCGCGCGAGGGCGGCTACCTGGTGCGGCTCTATGTCGATCTCGGCGAGATCGATCCGAGCCAGCGCGATACCTTCCGCGACCAGCACAGCCCCGCCTCCGTGATCGCGACGGCGCAGCGGGTGCTGCGCCCCTACACCCTCGACGTCAAGAGCGTGGTGTGGTTTGCGGTCTACCAGGTTGGCCAGCGCGTCACCGACCGGTTTGACGATGTGCCGGCAGGGCAGGCCGGCTCGCGCCTGCCGCGTGTCTTCATCGCCGGCGATGCCTGCCACACCCACAGCGCCAAGGCCGGCCAGGGCATGAACGTGTCGATGCAAGACAGCTTCAACCTCGGCTGGAAGCTTGCCGCCGTGCTCGATGGCCGTGCCGGGCCCGACCTGCTGCGCACCTATTCGACCGAGCGCCAGGCAATAGCCCAGGAGCTGATCGACTTCGACAAGGAATGGTCGACGATCATGGCCTCGCCGCCCTTGGACCCGAGCCGGCCGGCGCTCGGCGGGGTCGATCCGCAAGCGCTGCAGGCCTACTTCGTCACGTCGGGTCGCTACACGGCGGGGGTGGCGACGCAGTACGCGCCGACGACGGTATTGACCGCTGCGGCCAGCCACCAGGCCCTCGCCCGGGGTTTCACGATCGGCATGCGCTTCCACTCGGCGGCGGTCGTGCGCCTGGCCGACGCCAAGCCGATGCACCTGGGCCACGCCGCCCGGGCCGATGGCGCCTGGCGCCTCTACGCCTTTGCCGACGCCAGCGGCCAGCGGCTGCGCGAATTCGCGGCTTTTTTGGCTGATTCGCCAAAGTCGCCGGTCCGTCGCTTCACCCCGGCCGGGGCCGACATCGACAGCGTCATCGACGTTCGCGCGGTTTTCCAGCAGGGCCACCGCGACCTCCCGGTGGCGCAACTGCCGGGCATTCTGCTGCCGCGCAAGGGCTGCTTTGGTCTCATCGACTATGAGAAGGTGTATTGCCCCGACCTCCGGCAGGGCCCCGACATCTTCGATCTGCGCGGCATCAGCCGCGAGCGCGGGGCAGTGGTCGTCGTCCGGCCTGACCAGTACGTGGCGAACGTTCTGCCGCTGGACGCGCATGACGAACTCGCGGCCTTCTTCGGCCAGTTTCTGCTGGACCGCCGGTAGGGCCTGTCGGTGCGTCGGCGTCGGCGCCTGCTGCTGACGCAGGTGCCGTTCCTCTGGTCACCGGGCGTTGACCGGCCGAATGCAGTCTTGCGCGAGCCACCCGCTCAAACCGAAAAGCCGCCGGCCAGCGCCTCGCGCAAAAACCCCACCAGCGCCTGCACCGCGCGTGGCACGTAGGGGCTGTAGGGCCGGATCGCGTAGAGCTGCCCGCCAAAGCTGCCCAGCGGCTGCCAGGCGGGCAGCACCGGCACCAGCTTGCCGGCCCGCAGCGCCGTCTGGGCGCTGAAATCGGGCAGCAGCGCGATGCCCAGGCCGGCCAGCGCGGCTTCGCGCAGCGCCTCGCTGTTGTTGGCGGCGAAGCAGCCGCTCACCGGCACGGTGAGCTTCTGGCCCGTGCCGTCGGTGCGCGCCAGCTGCCAGGCCGGAGCCTCGCCGGGGCGCAGGTAGTGCAGGCAATCGTGCGCGCCCAGCTCGGCCGGCTCAGTGGGCGTGCCGCGCCGGCGCAAGTAGGCGCGGCTGGCCACCAGCAGCGAGCGGGTGGCGCACAGGGTCCAGGCGACATGGGTCTCGGGCGCTGCCGGGCTGTGGCGGATGGCCAGGTCGTAGCCTTCCTGCGCCAGCGGCACCAGCCGGTCCGACAGGTCGAGCTCGATCCGCACCTCGGGGTGGTCGCGCAGAAAGGCCGGCAGCAGCGGCACGATCTGCTGGCGGGCCAGCGCCACCGGCGCGGTCACCCGCAGCCGGCCGCGCGGCGTGGCGGCCAGGTCTTTGATGCCGGCGAACGCGGTGCTGATCTGCGAAAACGCGCTGCCGGTGGCGTCGGCCAGCTGTTGGCCGGCCTCGGTCAGGCGCACGCTGCGGGTGGTGCGCAGTACCAGCGGCACGCCGGCGGCGCGCTCCAGCTCGGCGATGCGCTGGCTCATCGCCGCCTTGCTGACGCCCAGGCGCTGCGCCGCCGCGGTGAAACTGCCCAAGGTGCCCAGCACGCTGAGCCAGTGCACATGGCTCCACAGCGTCTCGATACGTCGGGTGTCGGGGGTGTGGGTCAAGGCTGGGCTCTCTGTTCCTGATTCTTGCTTGGCATTGTTCGCCAATCTGAACAATGAATCCAGCCAGCAGTGGCTAGGCGCAGCGCGCCGACCGCCCTAGACTGCGCTACTTCCACCTACCCGCCGGAGACCGCCATGGGCGCCCCTGAAGCTTTCACCCAGACCACCGACGTCGGCCATTTCATCGCCGGGCGCACCGTGCCCGGCAGCGGCGGGCGCCAGCAGCCGGTCTACAACCCGGCCACCGGTGCGGTGGCACGCCAGGTCGCGCTGGCCTCGACCGACGACGTGGCCAGCGCGGTGGCCGCCGCCGTGGCCGCCCAGCCGGCCTGGGGCGACCTGCCGCCGATCCGCCGCGCCCGCATCTTGAACAACTTCCTCGCGCTGCTCAACCAGCACAAGGACACGCTGGCCGCGATGATCAGCGCCGAGCACGGCAAGGTGTTCACCGACGCCCAGGGCGAGGTGGCGCGCGGCATCGACATCGTCGAATTCGCCTGCGGTGCGCCGCAGTTGCTGAAGACCGATTTCACCGACCAGGTCGCCACCGGCATCGATAACCACACCCTGCGCCAGCCGCTGGGTGTGGTGGCCGGCATCACGCCGTTCAACTTCCCGTGCATGGTGCCGCTGTGGATGTTTCCGGTCGCGCTGGCCGCCGGCAACGCCTTCATCTTGAAGCCCAGTGAGCGCGACCCGAGCTGCGCGATCTTCATGGCCACGCTGCTGCAGCAGGCCGGCCTGCCCGACGGTGTGTTCAACGTGGTGCAGGGCGACAAGGTGGCGGTCGACGCGCTGCTGGTGCACCCGGATGTCAAGGCGATCAGCTTTGTCGGCAGCACGCCGATTGCCCAGTACATCTACGAAACGGGCGCCCGCCACGGCAAGCGGGTGCAGGCGCTGGGCGGTGCAAAAAACCACTTGGTGGTGATGCCCGACGCCAATGTTGAACAAGCGGTCGATGCGCTGGTCGGCGCGGCCTACGGTTCGGCCGGCGAGCGCTGCATGGCGATCAGCGTGGCGGTGCTGGTGGGCGACATCGCCGACCAGATCGTGCCCAAAGTGGCTGAACGTGCCCGCAGCTTGAAGGTGATGAACCCGATGGACCTGGCCGCCGAGATGGGGCCCATCGTCACCGCCCAGGCACGTGACCGCATCGAGGGCTACATCGGCATCGGCGTCGAAGAAGGCGCCACGCTGGTGGTCGACGGCCGCGGCCTCAAGGTGGCGGGGCTGGAAGGCGGGTTCTTCACCGGCGGCAGCCTGTTCGACCATGTCACGGCTGATATGCGGATCTACAAGGAAGAGATCTTCGGCCCGGTGCTGGTCTGCGTGCGGGTGCCCGACTTCGCCAGCGCGATCAAACTGGTCAACGGACACGAGTTCGGCAACGGCGTGTCGCTCTACACCAGCGATGGCGGCATTGCCCGCGAGTTCTCGCGCCGGGTGCAGGTCGGCATGGTCGGCATCAACGTGCCGATCCCGGTGCCGATGGCCTGGCACGGTTTTGGCGGCTGGAAGAAAAGCCTGTTCGGCGACATGCACGCCTACGGTGAAGAGGGCATGCGCTTCTACACCAAGCAAAAGAGCGTGATGCAGCGCTGGCCCGAGAGCATTGCCAAGGGCGCGGAGTTCAACTTCCCCACCGGCCGGTGAGCCGCCTGCACGCCCGATGCAGCGCCGCCATGGCCTGGTCGGTCTGTGGGGCGCCTTGAGCGGCGACCTGCTGCAGGCCCAACCGGGGCCGTACGGCGACGCCGACCTGGCCCATGCCGTGCGCCTGCGCGACGCAGCGCTGACCCACGGCGGCGCGCTGGCGATGGTGCGCAGCCTCACCGGCGAGGTCGGTGCGCGGCCGGCCGGCTCAGCCGCCGATGCCCGCGCCGTGGCCTGGGCCCAAGCCCAGTGCCGCGCGCTGGGCCTGCAGCAGGTGCGTGCCGAGCCGCTCAAGCTGCAAGTTTGGCAGCGCGGACCCGCCCAGGCCACCCTGGTGGCACCTGAGCGCATCGAGCTGGTGATGGCCGCGCTGGGCAACAGCGTGGGCACGCCCGACGCCGGCATCGAGGCCGAGATCGCCTGGTACGACAGCTTCGACGCATTGAAGGCGGACACCAGCGACCGCGCGCGGGGCCGCATCGTCTTCGTCGACCAACGCACGGAGCGCAGCCGCGACGGTGCCGGCTACGGCCGCGCGGCGCCGGCGCGCTTCGGCAGTGCGGTTGAAGCGGGCCGGCGCGGCGCCCTGGCGGTGGTGATCCGCTCCATCGGCACCGACCAGCAACGCATCGCCCACACCGGCGCCATGCGCTACGACGACGAGGCCGCCCGCATCCCCGCCGTGGCCATCTCGGTGGCCGACGCCGACCGCCTGGCGGCGCTGCAAGCGCAGGGCCCGTTGCGGCTGAAGCTGCAAGTGGCCAACCGCCTGGGCGTGGCGGCCGAATCCCACAACGTGATCGCTGAAGTGCCCGGCTCCGACCTGGCCGACCAGGTGGTGCTGATCGGCGCCCACCTGGACAGCTGGGACCTGGGCGAAGGCGCGGCCGACAACGCCGCTGGCGTGGCCATCGTGTGCAGCGCGGCCGGGCTGATCGCGCGCGCCGGCCTGGTGCCGCGCCGCACCCTCCGCGTGGTGTTGTTCGCCAACGAGGAAAACGGCTTCGACGGCGCCCTGGCCTACGGCCAGCGCTACGCCTCGCAGCGCCACCAGTTGGTGGGCGAAAGCGACTTTGGCGCAGGCCCGGTCTATGCCCTGCGCAGCCGGGTGGATGCGGCGTCGCGCCCAGCCTTCGAGGCCATGGCGGGCGTGCTGGCGCCCTTGGGCATCCCGCTGCTTGGCAACGACGGCACGCCCGGCCCCGACGCTGCGGTGCTGATGCGCCGCCACCGCTGGCCGGCCCTGCAACTGAGCCAGGACGGCAGCGGCTACTTCGACGTGCACCACAGCGTGCACGACAGCTTCGACCGGCTGGACACCCGCGCTGTGCCGCAAAACGTGGCGGCCTGGGCGGTGGTGGCCTGGCTGGCGGCGCAGGCGCCGATGACGTTCGGGCCGCCAGGGGCCTGAGCACGGCGGACGACTCAGGGTGTCGCCACGCGGCTGACGGGCTGACGGGCTGATCGGCTGAACGGCAGGGCGACCTGGGGCGGTGCGTGATGGCGCCGGCGCTTGTCTTGTCGGCTGAGCGGCTCGGCCGGCGGGCCTGGTGATCGTCGCGGCATGATGCGGGGCGCTGGTTGGCCGGTCCAGCCCGACTTGCACCTTGCTGCCGCTGCCGCCCGATCCAGGAAACACCATGCGCACCCGAAGCCCCTTCCCATACCGTCGGCGCTGGTTGGCAGCCACCACACTGGCTGCTGCGGTTGTGGGGCTGGCCAGCTGCGC
>JAYVDE010000273.1:0-5598 GCA_043749575.1 Burkholderiaceae bacterium
CGTCTCGGCGCGCACGGCCGACGGCGCCAGCCTGTTTCTGGTCGACCCCCAAGACGCCGGGCGTGACGCTGAACCCCAGCCGCACGGTCGATGGCCAGCGGGTCGCCGACCTCAAACTCGCGGCCGTGAACCTGGCCGCCGACGCGCTGCTGGGCCCGCAAGGGGGTGCGCTGCCCTTCATTGAGGAGGCCACCGACTTCGCCACCGCGCTGCTCTGCGCCGAGGCCATCGGCGCGATGCAGTACGCCAACGACGCCACGCTGGACTACCTGAAGACCCGCAAGCAGTTTGGCGTGTCGATCGGTGCCAACCAGGTGCTGCAGCACCGAATGGTCGATATGGTCATCGTCACCGAGCAGGCGCGGTCGATGGCCACGCTGGCGGCCAGCAAGGTCGACACCTGCAGCGACGCCCGCGAGCGGGGCCGTGCCGTGTCTGCCGCCAAGGTGAAGATCGCCGATGCCGCGCGCCAGGTCAGCCAGGAGGCGGTGCAGCTGCACGGCGGCATGGGCATGACCGAGGAGCTGAAGATCTCACACACCTTCCGCCGCCTGACGATGCTGGCGCAGCGCTTCGGCGATGCCGACCACCACCTCGAGCGCTACGCCGCCCTAACTTAGCCCACCCCCGAAGCGCCTTCGGCGGTCCACCTCGCGGCTTGCAGGCCGCTCGGATTCGCCAGGCACGGACCAGTCCGCAGGGACTGCGCCATGTCCGGGCTCATCCCCCTCAAGGGGCCGAGCCCGGACACACCAGGTCCAATGGACCTGGTGTGCCTGGCGAGGCGCCGGGCCGGGCGGCCCGGCGCGGCCTGCAAGGCACACCAGCAGCCCGGCAAAGCCGGTTCCGCGGTGTGAGCTTGGGACTACCGCTGTCCACGCTTGCGCAGCAACTTACGACAGGAACACAGCACTCATGAGCGGAAGACTGGAAGGCAAGGTCGCCATCATCACCGGCGCAGGCTCGGGTATCGGCCGCGCCTCGGCGCTGCTGTTTGCCGCCGAAGGCGCCAAGCTGGTGCTGGGCGACAAGAGCGACGCGGTGCACGCCACCGCGCAGGCGGTGGTGGCCGCGGGCGGCAGCGCCACCGCGCTGCAGATGGATGCCGGCGTCGAGGCCGATGTCGCCAAGCTGGTGGCCACGGCGATCTCAAGTTATGGCCAGCTCGACGTGGCCTTTGCCAACGCTGGCATCTCCGGCGGCAGGGCCAGCATCTTCGACGCCACGCCCGAGTTGTGGGCCGAGGTCTTGCGCGTCAACCTGATCGGCCCCTTCCTGATGGTCAAGCATGCCGGACGGGCGATGGCCGATGCGGGCAAGGGCGGCTCGATCCTCTGCACCGCGTCGGTGGCGGGCATCCGCTCGGGCGCGGGCGGCCCGGCCTATTCGGCCAGCAAGGCCGGTGTCATCAACCTGGTCATGGTCTCGGCCCAGCAGCTGTGCGAGACCGGCGTGCGGGTCAACGCGATCTGCCCCGGCCTGACCGAGACCGGCATGACCCAGCCCACCTTCGACTACGCCCGCGACAAGGGCGTGAGCCACAAGCTGGGCCGGTTGAACCCGCTGCGCCGCGCTGCGCAACCCGAGGAACTGGCCAACGTGGCGCTGTTTCTGGCCAGTGACCAGTCGAGTTATGTCAACGGCCAGGCCATCGCGGTGGACGGCGTTTTGTCCAGCTCGCACCCGGTGACGCGGCAATTGCCGGGACAGACGGCGGTCTGAGTTGGCAGCCCTGTTCGACACGCTTGGCGCGGCCCGCGCCGAGCGACCCTTGAACCCACAAAGCGCCCGACGGCGCCAGGAGACACCCCATGTACAACCCCTTCGACCTGAGCGGCCACGGCGCCGTCATCACCGGTGGCAACGGCGGCATCGGCCTGGGCATGGCCCGGGCACTGTTGGCCTCGGGCGCCAAAGTGGCGATCTGGGGCTCGAACCCCGACAAGACCGAGCGCGCTCGCGCCCAGTTGGCCACCGAATGTGGCGAGCCGTCGCGCGTGTTTGCCTTTGTCTGTGACGTCGGCGACGAGGCCCAGGTCGACACCAGCTTTGCCGCGTCAGTGGCGGCGCTGGGCCGGGTCGACAGCTGCTTTGCCAATGCCGGTGTGTCGGGCAAGGGTTCGATGGTGATGGAGATGACGCTGGACGAATTTCGCCGGGTGCAGCGCATCAACGTCGAGGGCGTGTTCCTGACCTTCCGCGCCGCCGCCCGCCACATGACGGCGCACGGCCAGGGCGGCTCACTGGTGGCCACCGCCAGCACCGCGGCGGTGGAAGGTGCCGCGCGCAACAGCCACTACGGCGCGTCCAAGGGCGCGGTGACGGCCTATGTGCGGGCACTGGCGGTGGAGCTGGCGCGCCACAAGATCCGCGCCAATTCCATCCTTCCCGGCTGGATCGTCACCGACATGACGCAGAAGTCGGTCAACAACGAGAAGTTCGCCAGCGCGGTGATGCCACGCATCCCGGCCCGCCGCTGGGGCGAGATCGACGACTTCGGTGGCATCGCGGTCTACCTGGCCAGCAAGGCCTCGGGCTACACCACCGGCGAGCAATTCATCATCGACGGCGGTTACACCAAGTTTTAAGCGTCGGGGACCGGCGGCGACCGGCGACGGCCTGCCGCACCGCACCGTTTCCGTTCACCAGGAGAGCCACATGAACACCGACGACCGCAGCGCGATCGAGCAGACCGTCCAGACCTATTTCGACGGCCTCTACGAAGGCGACGCCGACAAGCTGGCCAGCGTCTTTCACCCGACCAGTGCGCTGAGCTACGAGCAGGATGGCACGCTGGTGGTGCTGCCACTGGCGCAGTGGCTGCAGGCGGTGCGCCAGCGGCCGTCGCCGCAGGCCAAGGGCCTGGCGCGCGACGACGCGATCCTGCTGATCGATCAATCGGGGCCGACCACGGCGCTGGTGAAAGTCAAGTGCCAGATGCCACCGCGGTATTTCACCGATTACCTCAACCTGCTGAAGGTGGGCGGGCGCTGGCTGGTGGCGCAAAAGGTGTTCGCCACCGTCGTCAAGCCTTAACAGGCGTGACCGTGAAACAGACTCAGCCGGGAGACCGCATGTCCACACTGGTTCAACGCGAGGACCGTGATGGCCTCGCCATCCTCACCCTCAACCGCCCCGACAAGCTGAACGCGCTGACGGTGGCGATGTTCCAGCAGCTGCGCAGCCATGTGCAGCAACTGGCCACCGACAACGAGACCATCGGCCTGGTGCTGCTGCGCGGCGCCGGCAAGTGCTTTTCGGCCGGCCATGACCTGGCCGACATCGCACAGGGCGAACACCCGCCCGAGCCGCACTTCCAGGCCAACACCATCGAGCTGCTGGCCGAGCTGCCGCAACCGGTCATCAGCGCCGTGCATGGCCACTGCTACACCGGCGCATTGGAGCTGGCGCTGGCCGGCGACATGATCGTGGCCGCCACCTCGGCCAAGTTCGCCGACACCCATGCCCGCTGGGCGTTGACGCCGGTCTGGGGCATGAGCCAGCGCCTGCCGCGCCGGGTGGGCATGGCCAAGGCACAGGAGATGACCTACACCGCGCGCAGCTACACCGGCGCCGAGGCGCTGGCGATGGGCCTGGTGAACTGGTGTGTGCCCGACGAGACCTTCGAGGCCGAACTGGAAAAATTCAGCCGGGCCATCCTGGCCAATTCCTGGTTCAGCCTGCGTGCCAACAAGCGCCTCTACCGCGAGACCGACGGCCTGGCGCTGCGCACGGGCTTAAGCCACGAGATCGCCCGCAGTGAAGGCCGCGGCCCCGACATGGACGCCCGCATCGCGCGCTTCATGGACAAATCCAGCAAGCTGTCCTGAACCTGAACCTGAACCCGACTTCGACATGAATGACAAGCTGTACGACAACTGCTCGGTCGGCGACCTGGTGGTCTCGGCGATAGCCCGCGGTGGCGACCGGGTGGCCTTCATCTGCGACGACACCCGCTGGACCTACCGCCAACTGGGCGCGATGGTCAGCCAGGTGATCCAGGTGCTGCAAGCGCGGGGCCTGCAGCGCGGCGATGCGGTGGCCACGCTGTCGGGCAACCGGCCCGAGGCCTTTTTGATCACCGCCGCGTCCTATGTGATGGGCCTGCGCCTGACCTGGATGAACCCGACCTCGTCGGAGGACGACCACGCCTACATCCTGGAAGACTCGGGCGTGCACACGCTGTTCGTCGACCCGCTGGGCTTCAGCGACCGCGCCCAGGTGCTGGCCCGGCGCGTTCCCGGGGTGACACGATTGATGAGCTTCGGCGCCAACAACGGTTTTGGTGAAGACCTGCTGGCCGCCGCCGCCGTGCACACGCCGGCCCGGCTGGTGCCGCAGGCCGAGGCCGACGAGGTCTGCGTGCTGATCTACACCGGCGGCACCACCGGCAAGCCTAAGGGCGTGATGCACACCCACCGGGTGCAGGTGACGATGATCCTGACCGAGATGGCCGACTGGGACTGGCCGAGCGACATACGTTTCCTGGCCTTGACGCCGATCACCCACGCCTCGGGCGCGATGATCATGCCGGTGCTGCTGAAAAGCGGCACTTACGCGATGACCCAGGGTTTCAGCGCCGAGAAGTTCGTCCACCTGGTCGAGCAGCACCGCATCACCGCCACCTTTCTGGTGCCGACGATGGTCTATGTGCTGCTCGACAGCCCGGCCCGCCAGGGCGCTGATCTGTCCAGCCTGAAGCTCATCATCTACGGCGCCTCGCCGATGTCGCCGACCCGGCTGGTCGAGGGCATGCAGGTCTTCGGCCCGGTCTTCATGCAGCTGTATGCGCAGTCGGAGGCGCCCAACACGGTGACCGTGCTGCACCAGCACGAACACGACCCGGTGAACCACCCCGAGCGGCTGGCTTCCTGCGGCACGCCCTGCGTCGGCAGCCAGGTGCGCTTGCTAGCCGACGACGGCCAGGAAGTGGCCGACGGCGCGGTCGGCGAGATCTGCGTGCGCGGCCCGCGGGTGATGAAGGGTTACTGGAACAAGCCTGAAGAAACCGCGCAGGCGCTGCGCCACGGCTGGCTGTACACCGGCGACATGGCCCGGCGCGATGCCGACGGCTACCTCTACATCGTCGACCGCTCGAAGGACATGATCATCAGCGGCGGCTTCAACGTCTACCCACGCGAGGTTGAAGACACGCTGTCGCAGCACCCGGCGGTGGCCGCAGCGGCGGTGGTGGGCGTGCCCGATGCCAAGTGGGGCGAGGCGGTGCGGGCACTGGTGGTGTTGCGCGCGGCGGTGGTGGGGGCTGCCCCGGCCGACCCGGCGGCGCTGGCCGCCGAGCTGATGGCCTGGGTGCGTGAGCGCAAGGGCGCGGTGCAGACGCCCAAGGCCATCGACTTCGTCGACGCGCTGCCGATGACCGGCCTGGGCAAGCTCGACAAGAAGGCGATCCGCGCCAGGTTCTGGCAGGGTCAGCAACGCGCGGTGCACTGACCGCGCTGCGGCGATCTGGCGGTGCACTGACCGCGCTGTGCCTAAGGCGACGCTGAACAAGTCCCTCGCGGCGCGGTCAGCCCTGTTTTGGGCGGTCTGCGGCCTTGCAAATCCTCGCCATAGCGGGGCTATGGCTGTGGTTTGCGC
>JAYVDE010000274.1:0-5594 GCA_043749575.1 Burkholderiaceae bacterium
GAAACCGATCCCAACGAGCCGGTAACTCAGCTCCAACGATTCCAATGTATACAAAACAGTACCATTTCTGCACGATTCTGCATCGAAACCTCGAAGCAGCGCACCACGTTGACGATGGCGTCGGTCTCGCGGATGTGGCTCAAGAACTGGTTGCCCAGGCCCTCGCCCTTGCTGGCGCCCGCCACCAGGCCGGCGATGTCGACGAACTCGACCACCGCCGGCACCTGGCGTTCGGGCTTGACGATCGCGCTCAGCGCGGCCATCCGGGTGTCGGGTACTTCGAGGATGCCGACATTGGGCTCGATGGTGCAGAACGGGTAGTTCTCGGCCGCGATGCCGGCCTGGGTCAGGGCGTTGAAGAGGGTGGACTTGCCGACGTTGGGCAGGCCGACGATGCCGCACTTGAGGCTCATGGATCGCTTTCGGGACTGGGGGAAGGGCGGACGGTGGAGGCGCAGCGGTGCCGCGTTGCTGCTGCGCTGCTGCCGTGGTGGCGACTCTGCAGCGGCACTGTGCCGGGGCCGGAGGCCGCAAAACCCGTCATTTTATTCGGCCATCGGGCGTCACGCCGGGTTTCTACAATGGCGGCCATGTCAAACGTCGATGTCAACATCCGCGGCGCGGGTGCGGTGGGCCTGTCACTGGCCTTGTCGCTGGCCCGCCAGGGCCTGCGGGTGGGGGTGGTCGGCAACAAGCCGCGCCCTGCTGGCACCGCCACCGCGCCCATCCCGTCCGCCATGCCCGCCATGCCCGCCCCACCCGATGCCCGGGCCTACGCGCTGAACGCCGCCTCGCGCCAACTGCTGGCCGACTTGAAGGTCTGGGACGCACTGCCAGCCGACGCGGTGACGCCGGTGTACGACATGCACATCGAGGGCGACGCCAGTGGCGCGGCGGCGGGCGGCCAGCTGGACTTTTCGGCCTGGCAGCAAGCTTGCGAGGCGCTGGCCTGGATCGTCGACGCCGCCGAACTCGAAGCCGCCCTGCGCACGGCCGCCCGCTTTGCGCCGCACCTGGTCTGGATCGCCGATGCCGATGCCGGTGCCGGTGCCGCGGTGGCTCCGCTCACCGTGCTGGCCGAAGGCCAGGCCTCGGCCAGCCGCGCCGCGCTGGGGGTGCACTTCGACCGGCAGGCTTACGGCCACAGCGCGATCGCCGCCCGGCTGCAAGCCGACGCGCCCCACCTGGGTGTGGCCCGGCAGTGGTTCCGCTCGCCCGACGTGCTGGCGCTGCTGCCGATCGACCGGCCGCTGCCCGGGCACGGTTACGGCCTGGTCTGGTCGCTGCCCACCGAGCGCGCCGCTGCCTTGTGCGCCGCGCCGGTGGCCGAGTTCGAGGCCGCGCTGGCCGACGCCACCGGCGGCGCGGCCGGTGTGCTGCGCCTGCAGGGTGAACGCAGCAGCTGGCCATTGGGCCTGGCGCAGGCCGACCGGCTGTGCGGCCCGGGCTGGGCGCTGGTCGGCGATGCCGCCCACCTGGTGCACCCGCTGGCCGGCCAGGGCCTGAACCTGGGCCTGGCCGATGTTGCTGCGCTGGCCGGTGTGATCGCCGCGCGCGAGCCCTGGCGCGGCCTGGGCGACGAAATCCTGCTGCGCCGCTACGCCCGCGAACGCATAGGTGCCACCCGGGCGATGGCGTTGCTCACCGACGGCCTGCTACACCTTTTTGCGCAGCCGCAGCCGGCGCTGCGGGAACTCCGCAACCGCGGCATGACTCTGCTCAACCACGCCCCACCGATCAAGCGCTTCCTCACCCGGCGAGCGCTAGGCGGCTGATGGTCATCGTCGCCACCGCCCGCGCCGCCCGGCAGCCAGCCCGAAATTCAGCCTCAAGTTCAGCCCTGCCCAGGACCCCGATGACCCACGCCTTTGCTTCCCGCCTTGCCGCCTGCCTGCTGGCGCTGTCTGCCGTGCTGGCCGCGCCCGCCGTGCGTGCCGACGACGCCGCGATTCGCAAAAACCTGGCCGAGCGGCTGCCCAGCTTTCCGAAAATCGACGAGATCAGCAAGACGCCGATCCCCGGCCTCTACGAGTTGCGCATCGGCACCGACCTGTTCTACGCCGACGAAAACGGCAACTACCTGGTGCAGGGCGCTATCGTCGACACCCGCACCAAGGTCGATCTCACGCAGGCCCGCATCGACAAGCTGACCGCGATCGACTTCGCCAGCCTGCCGCTGAAAAACGCAGTGCTGATCAAGCAGGGCAGCGGCGCGCGCAAGTTAGTGGTTTTCGGCGACCCGAACTGCGGTTACTGCAAGCGGCTCGAAAAAGACCTGCTGGCGCTGAAGGACGTGGCTATCTACACCTTTCTGTACCCGATTCTGGGGCCTGATTCCACCACCAAGAGCCGCGACATCTGGTGCGCCAAAGACCCGGCCAAGGCCTGGCGTGCCTGGATGGTGGATGGCCAGGCGCCCAGCAAGGCGGCGGCCAATTGCGACAGCAGCGCGCTGGAGGCCAACACCGAGCTGGGCCGCAAATACAAGGTGCAGGGCACGCCGGCGGTGGTGTTCGAAGACGGCACCCGGGCGCCCGGCGCCATTCCGGCGGCGCAGATTGAAACCCGCATGGCGGCGGCGGCCAAGAAGAGCTGAGCTTCGGCGGCGCCGGTGCACGGCGTGACGCTCTACCCGCGCCTCGGGCGGCCATCGTGGCCGCCTGCCAGTGCCCTCGGGCGACAATCGCGGGCCATGAAGCCTGCCGCTGCCCCTGCCGCCCCAATTCCCCCTGTTGCCCGCTACGTCGATCCGCTGTCCGACACCGCCCGCTGGTTGAGCCACCTCGGGCTGCTGCCCTTTGTGCTGGGCGCCTTGCTGGTGTGGGTGGTCAACGCCGAAGCCCACCCCTACGCCACCTTGGCGCTGTCGGCCTATGCCGGGGTGATCGTCTCGTTCCTGGGCGGCATCCACTGGGGCTTGGCTTTTCGCATGACGGCGCCGCCGGCCACCTTGTTCATCTGGGGCGTGGTGCCCTCCCTGGTGGCCTGGCTGGCGCTGATGATGCCGGCCTCGGCCGGCCTGGTGGTGCACGGCGTGATGCTGCTGGCCTGCTATGCGGTCGACCGCCGGGTCTACCCGGTGCAAGGCGCCGCGCAGTGGCTGGTGTTGCGCTTCCGGCTGTCGACGGTGGCTTCGTTCAGCTGCTTTCTGGGTGCGGCCGGCACCTGATGGCGGTGGCCCGCGGGGGATGAGCTGCCGATGATCCGCTACCGCATCGAGCCCGACGACCTGCACAGCCACCACTGGCGGGTCACGCTGACCGTGCCGCAGCCGGCGGCGCAGACCGTGGTGTCGCTGCCGGTGTGGATCGCCGGCAGCTACATGGTGCGCGAGTTCGGCCGCCACCTGTCGGCCTTGCAAGCCCGCCAGGGCAGCCGCACGGTGGCCGTCGAGGCGCTGGACAAGACCAGCTGGGCGCTGCGCTGCAGTGGCCGCACCGCGCTGACACTGAGCTACCGGGTGTATGCCTTCGACGCGTCGGTGCGCGGTGCCTTCCTCGACGCCAGCCGCGGCTTTTTCAACAACACCGCGCTGTGCCTGCGGGTGCACGGCCGCGAGGCCGCGCCGCACCGCTTGACATTGGCCGGGCTGCCCAGCGGCTGGCAGGTGGCCACCGCGATGCCGGCGGCACCCGGCGGTGGCCAGGGCGATTTCGAGGCCAGCCACTACGACGAATTGCTCGACCACCCGTTTGAGCTGGGCAGCTTCTGGCGCGGACACTTCAACGCCGGCGGTGTGCCGCACGAGCTGGTGGTGACCGGCGCGCTGCCTGGCTTCGACGCTGAACGCCTGCTGGCCGACACCCGCCGCATCTGCGAGCAGCAGATCGCCTTCTGGCACGGTCCCGATCACGGCCAGCCGCCGTTTTCGCGCTACGTGTTCTTGCTGCACGCGGTGGAAGACGGCTACGGCGGCCTGGAGCACCGCGCCAGCACCGCCCTGGTGGCCCCCCGCCGCGACCTGCCGCGCATGCACGCCCCGGCGCGCCACGACAACCCCAGCGATGGCTACATCACGCTGCTGGGCCTGATCAGCCACGAATACTTCCACACCTGGAACGTCAAGCGGCTCAAGCCCGCCGACCTGGCCAGACCCGACCACCAGCGTGAGAACCACACCCAGCTGCTGTGGTTCTTCGAGGGCTTCACCTCGTATTACGACGAGTTGTTTCTGCGCCGTTGTGGCTTGGTCGATGGCCCGCGCTACCTGCGGCTGCTGGCCAAGACCATCAATGCGGTGGCGGCCACGCCGGGGCGGCAAGTGCAGAGCGTGGCGCAAGCCAGCTTCGACGCCTGGGTCAAGTACTACCGTGGCGACGAAAACACGCCCAACGCCACCATCAGCTACTACCAGAAGGGTGCGCTGGTGGCGCTGGTGCTCGACCTGATGCTGCGCCAGCGCGGCGGCTCGCTCGACGAGGTGATGCGCGGCCTGTGGCGGCGCAGCGGTGCGGCTGGGGGTGCGGGCCTGGGTGTGGCTGAGGAAGCGGGTGCGGCAGCCCCCGACCTCGCGGCAGGCGCCATCACCGAAGCCGACATCACCGCCGTGCTCGCCGAGGTGGCCGGCAAGTCCATGGACCAAGCGCTGCACGATGCCGTGCACGGCACCGGCGAACTGCCGTTGGCCGAGTTGCTGCCGGCCTTTGGTGTGCAGCTGCGGGCCGACCGGGCCGGCTTTGCCGCCGCGCTGGGCCTGCGCTTGTCTGAAGGGCCGGTCAGCGGGGTGCAGGTGCGGTCGGTGATGGTCGGCAGCGCCGCCGCCGCGGCCGGGCTGGCGGCCGGCGACGAGTTGCTGGCGGTCAACGGCTGGCGCATCCGCCGGCTCGACGACGCGCTCGCCTGGGTCGCCCCGGTGCAGACTTTCGAGTTGCTGCTGGTGCGCGACCAACGGGTGCTCACCCGCACGCTGCGGCCTGATGCCAAATCGCCGCTGGCGGCCACCGTGGCGCTGCAGTTGCAGGACAAGCCCGCCCGCGGCGTGGCCGCCCGGCGCCGCGGCTGGATCGATGCCTGACACGGGGGCGGCCCCCCGCCCCGCGGTGCCAGGCAGGCGCCGGCGGAGTTTGTGGGGGCTGGCGGTAGCGGTGTTCGCACTGCACCTGCTGCTGAGCAACCACCTGCTCGAGAACCGGGTCGGCTGGGGCAGCGGCGACAAACCGCCGCCGCGCATTGACGTGACTTTCGTGCGGGTGCTGGAGTCTGCCGAACCACCACCGCTGGCCGCGCCCCCACCACCCGCCCCGGCCGAAAAGCGCTTGCCGGCGGTGGCGGCCCAGCCGCAGGCGAGCGCCTCGGCGCCGCGCCGCCCTGTCGATCCGCCAGCAGCGGCCGACGTGGCGCTCGACAAGGCCACGGCCGCAGCGCCACCGGCACCCGACCCCGAGCCGCTGGCCAGCGTGGCCGATCCGGCCGCCGCCGCATCGACCGCGGTGGCGGCGCTGCCCACCGCGCCCACCGCGCTGGCCACCGCCATCACGACCGCGCCCGATCTGCCGCCGGTAACGGTCGTGCCGATCGTGCCGGCGGTGGCACAGGCGGTACAGGCGGTACAGGCGGCGGTGCCAGCGACCGCCGCGGCCGCGGCCGCGGCCGCG
>JAYVDE010000275.1:0-5582 GCA_043749575.1 Burkholderiaceae bacterium
GGGTTGGGGTTGGGGTTGGGGTCGGGGTCGGGGTCGGGGTTGGGGGCGGTGTCGCATGAGCGGCAACATCAACCAGACACACGAAGCGCTGGTGGCTACTGTGGCCGTGCTGGCCGACGCAGAACCGGCCTCGGCGGCCCCGCTGTCGCCCCGCCTCCAGCGCTGGACGCATTACCTCGATGATCTGGTGGCCTATGCCAAGGTGCGTGCGCCGCTGCAGACCCACGGCACGCTGGTGCGGGTGACCGGCCTGGTGCTCGAAGCTGCCGGCGTGCGTGCGCCGGTGGGCGCCGTCTGCGAAGTGCACAGCGATGCCTCGGCGCCGATCCTGGCCGAGGTGGTGGGCTTCAACGGTGACCGCGCCTTCCTGATGCCCACCGGCGAGCTGGTGGGCCTGAGCAGCGGCGCCCGGGTCAGCCCGCGCGCGGTGCAGCACATGCCGCCGATGCTGGGCCGCGACAACGCGCTGTGGCGCCGCAGCGAAGACCGTGGCTTGCACCTGCCGATGGGCGACGGCCTGCTGGGCCGCGTGGTCGACGCTCACGGCGTGCCGATGGACCGGCTGGGGCCGCTGCAACACGTGCGCAACGAGCCGATGGTGCGGCGCCCGATCAACGCGATGGAGCGCGACCCGGTGCGCACGCCGCTGGACACCGGCGTGCGCGCCATCAACGCCCTGCTCACCGTCGGCCGCGGCCAGCGGCTGGGCCTGTTTGCCGGCACCGGCGTGGGCAAAAGTGTGCTGATGGGCATGATGGCCCGCTACACCGAGGCCGACGTGATCGTGGTCGGCCTGATCGGCGAGCGCGGCCGCGAGGTCAAGGAGTTCATCGAGGACATCCTCGGTGCCGACGGCCTGGCGCGCAGCGTGGTGGTGGCCGCGCCCGCCGACTCACCGCCGCTGGTGCGCATGCAGGGCGCCACCTACGCCACCGCGGTGGCCGAGCACTTTCGCGACCAGGGCCGCCACGTGCTGCTGCTGATGGACAGCCTGACCCGCTTCGCGATGGCCCAGCGCGAGATTGCGCTGGCCATCGGCGAGCCGCCGGCGACCAAGGGCTACCCGCCCAGCGTTTTCGCCAAGTTGCCGCAGCTGGTGGAGCGCTCAGGCAACGGCCTCAACGGCGTGGGTTCGATCACCGCCATCTACACCGTGCTGAGTGAGGGCGACGACCCGCAAGACCCGATCGCCGACGCCGCACGCGGCATCCTCGACGGCCACATCGTGCTGTCACGCGAACTGGCCGAGGCCGGCCACTACCCGGCCATCGACATCGAGAAATCGATCTCGCGGGTGATGGGCAACGTGGCCCCGCGCGAGCTGGTGGAAGCCGCCCGCCGCGCCCGGGCGATGCTGGCCAAGGTCAGCAAGGCACGCGACCTGATCCAGCTCGGTGCCTATCAGGCCGGCCACGACCCCGAGCTCGACGCCGCGATGCAACTGCACCCCCAGCTCACCGCGCTGCTGCAGCAAGACATGCACGACCGCGCGCCGCTGGTGCAGAGCCGCGCCCAACTCAGCCGCCTGATGGGGACATGACCCAGCCCCGTAGCGCCTTCGGCGCCCTTGCAGGCCGCGCAGGGCCAGAGGCCCTGCCCTTCGGCAGGCACAAACAACACGCTGTTTGTGTCCGGCCTCAGCCCCCCTCAAGGTGGCGAGACCAGTGGCCCGGCAAAGCCGGTGCCACGGCCCCTGCTGGGTTGCACGGGCTCACGCTTCACCTGCGAGGCCTTACCGGCATGTGTACCGGCATGTGTACCGACTGGCGACTTGGAGAACTGCCTTGATGAACTCGATCCTGATGCTGCAAACCCTGCTGCAGCGCGCCGAGGCCGAGCGCGACACCGCGCTGGCGGTGCTGCGCCAGGTTGAAGGCCTGGTGCAACACCGCGCTGGCGGTGCTGCGCCAGGTTGAAGGCCTGGTGCAGCAGGCCGAGTTGCAGGCCCGCCAACTGCTCGACTACCGCAGCGACTACGACCAGCGCTGGACCACCCGCTTCCGCGAGTCGGGCACCACCGTGCTGCTGCACTGCCACCGCGGCTTCGGTCAGCGGCTGGACCACGCCATCGGCCACCAGCAAACCAATACCCAGCAGCTGGGCAACCGGCTGCAGCAGGCGCGCGAGCTGCGGCTGGCCCGCGAGCAACGGGTGGCCGCGGTGCGCAAGCTGATCGAGCGTCGCCAGGCCGAACTGCAACAGATGGCCGCGCGGCGCGATCAGCGCAGCACCGACGAAGCGGCGCAGCGCGCAGCCGGCACGCCCGGCCGGGCCCACCCGCTGGCCGCCCATCCCACCTGACCCCGCCCAAGGCCCGCCATGCTCAGCACCCTGCCGTCGATCCTGAACCGCCCGCCCGTGCCCGCCGTGGACGCTGCGCCTGGCCGCGTCGCCGGTGCGCCTCGCGAGCCCCGTGAGGCTCACGCCGGTTTTGCAACGCTGTTGCAGCAGCAGGCCGATCTGCGTGCCGCGGCGCTGCGCAGCATCGATCTGCAGGCTGCGGCGCTCGGCCGGCCGGCGCTGCGGGCGCTGCCGCCACGCCCGCCACCGGTGGTGGCAGCTCAGCCCGCGGCCGCCTCGGCCGCCGGCGGACCCCGCAGCGTGGCCACCGCCGCGCCCGCCAAAGCCACCGAACCGGCGCCCCGCAGCGACCAGGCGGGCGACCCAGCAAGCCAAGCACCGGGCGGCGAAGCCAGCGCCGCCAGCCGATCACCCGCGCGGCCGGGCGCCGAGGCCCGCGCGGCCGAACGCGCCGCCCGCGCCGCCCATCCACCAGCGGCTGCGCCGGCGCCGGACCCCGACGCGGCGGCCGAGCAAACCGCCACGGCTGACCGCACGGCCGCCACACCGGGTGATCGCGCCACGCTGTTGGCCAACCGCAACCGTCTGGCGGCACGCGCCCAGGCCGGCGGGGCCAACGCCCTGGCCTTGCCCCGTGCGGGCGCCGAGCCCGGGCTAGCCACGGCGGCGGACCGCGCTGTGGGTGCCGACCCGGTCAACACCGACGCGGCCGGCATCACCCCGCCCGACAAGGCCGCAGCCCCCGACGCCTCGCAGGTACCCACCTGGCTGCAGGGCCAGGCATTGGTGACCGGCTGGCGGCCAGCACCAGCAGCAGCACCAGCAGCAGCGGTCTCGGCCGCGCCGCTGGCGCTGGCAGCCCAGGCCGACGCCATGGCGTTGCCAGCGGGCCCGGCCGCGGCACCGTCTGCACTGTCTGAACCATCGGCCGCAGCGGGCGCCGCCGCCCGCAGGCCCACTGCCGCCACGCCGAGCCGGTCACTGGAGCCGCGCCCGATCACCGATGCGACCCAGCTGCCAGCGGCCACCGCAAGCCTTGAGGCGCCGGCCACCCTGCCCGCGCCGACCACGCCCGCGTTGCCGACGGGCCTGCCTGAGCCGATGATCAACAGCCGCCCACCAGGACTTGCGGCCGACGTGGCGGTGGCCCAGACCACAGATGCCAGTGGCGCTGCCACCGCGCGCACCGGCGCAAGCGGGGCTGCCGCGGGCCCTGGCGCGGCGCCGCCGCTGCCCTCGGTCACCGGCACCAACACCGACGCCACTGCCACCGACCGAAAACCCACGATCACGGCGCAAGACCGCCGCCAAGCCGCCGGGCCCGGCCAGGCCCTTGAGCGGGCGACCGCCGCAAGCACCGCCACCACCCTCGGCGCTGGCCCGACCGCCGACCCGGCTGCCGACAGTGGCGCCAGCGGCCGGACGGTGGGTGCCGCCGCCACTGCCGTAGCCGTAGCCGATGTCGGCCCCGCCGTGTCGCCACCGACCCAGCCCACGGCCCAGGCGTCGGCGGCGCCCGGCGGCCGTGCAGGCGACGGCAGCCGCGCGCCGATCGGTGCCGCGTCGGGCACGGTCCGCAGCGGTCTGGCCGCCAACGAGGCTGGCGTCACCGCTGCGACCCACTTGCCAGCGCCCGGTGCTGCCGGCACCGCCGCCACAGCCGCTACCGCGGTGTTGTCTCCGGCGCTCACCACGCCTGGTGATGCGGCGCTGCCGGCGCCTCGGTCCCAGGGCCCGTTCGGCCTGCGCCCGGAAGCTGAACAACTTGCTGCCAACGGTGCAGCAGCCCGGCCGCACACCCCCGAAGACCGCCCGGCACCATTGGCGACCACCGCCCTGCCAACCGCCGTGGCCGGTCTGACGGCGACGGCCTATAAAGTAGCGCAGGCAGCCCAGGCCGAACTGCGCGCCAGCGCAACAGCGGTCGACCCCGTGCGCTCGACCGAGCCGAGCGCCGCGTCGATGGCGGCAGCGGCGGCGACGGTCAGCGGCAGTGCAGCCGCGCCGGCCCTGTCGGCCAACGGGTCGGCCACCACGGCGCCGGTGCCGGCCGAAGCCACGATAGCCGTGCCGCTGGACAGCCCGGCCTTTGCCCCCGCCTTGGGCGCGCAGATCAGCCTGTTCACCCGCGACGGCGTGCAGACCGCCCGGCTGCAGCTCAACCCCCCAGAGATGGGCCCGATCACGGTGCAGATCGCGCTGGACGGCAGCGCCGCACGGGTCGATTTTCAGGCCGACCTGGCCAGCACCCGCGTGCTGATCGAAGCCTCGCTGCCGGCGCTGGCCGGCGCATTGCAGGAAGCCGGCATGACGCTGGCCGGCGGTGGTGTGTCGCAGCAGCCGTCCAGCCACCAGCCGCCACCGCAGGCCGAGCACCCGGTCGACCCCCGCCGCGGCGAAGACCGCACCACCGGCACCGCAGCGCAGTCCCTGCCAACGCGGGTGCACACCCACAGCCGCGGCCTGGTCGATCTGGTGGCCTGATCGACTGATCGCCGGACCACCGGATCACCGAATCACCCGATCACCCGATCAGTGATCGGTGAGACCGGCGTCGGTCAACCCGACGCCGGCCGGTGCAGGCCCACCCGCAGCGACCGCTCCCGGCGCCAGAACAGCGGTCTTTACACCGTTGTTCAAGGCTTTGCCGGCGGGCCCGATCCGAATAATGGGCTGACAGGTTCAACGCACGCCCCGGCGTGCGCCGCGCCGCCCTGCCGCACGCCGGCCAGCCCTGGAGTCGATCATGTCCGCCGCCCCTGCCGCCACCGCCGTTGCCCCTTCAGCCAAGGGCGGCAAAAAGAAACTGATCATCATGATCGCCGCCGCGCTGCTGCTCGTGCTGGGCGGTGGTGGTGCCGCCTTCGTCCTGCTGAAGAAGAAGCCCGCCGAAGGCGAGGAATCGGCCGACGACGGCGGCCACGCCAAGGCTGAAGCGCCGGCCGTCAAGGCCAAGCCCAAGCACGACGCCAAGCACCCGCCGACCTTCTTGCCGCTGGACCCGTTCACCGTCAACTTAGCCGACCGCGAAAGCGAACGCTACGCCCAGGTGGCCGTGACCTTGGAGCTCGACGACGCCAAGACCGCCGACGATCTCAAGCTCTACATGCCGGCGATCCGCAACAACATCCTGATGGTGCTGTCGCACAAGACCGCCGAGCAGTTGCTCACCCGCGAGGGCAAGGAAAAGCTGGCCACCGCCATCCTGTATGCCGCGGTGCGGCCACTGGGCTACGAGGTCGACGAGGAAGAGGCCGAGCCCGAAGACCCGGCGGCCGACA
>JAYVDE010000276.1:0-5582 GCA_043749575.1 Burkholderiaceae bacterium
TCATACGACGGGATGGTCGTTTCGCCGACCTTCACCACGGCCAGAGTACCCGGGGCTGCGCCTTCCACGGTGTTGTAGTTCACCGAGGTCCGCGCCAACTGCGCCTTGGCGATGTCGCAGGAGGACGTGAATTTGACGGTGCCGGTCGGGTTGAACTGGAACGAGCAGTCCTGAGCGTTCACGGTCACCGTGACCGGGGTCTGGTGCGCGTTGTAAATCGCTGGATTCGCGGTCTTGGTCAGGAAGCTGAACACCGGCAGGAAGGTAACGGCGGCAAGTAGGCAGCCTGCCAGGATGATCGGCTTGCGGCCGATGCGGTCCGACAGTGCGCCGAAGACCAGGAAGCCCCCCGTACCCAGAATCAGCGACCAGGCCACCATGACGTTGGCGGTGAAGCTGTCGATCTTGATCACGTTCTGCATGAAGAACAGCGCGTAGAACTGGCCGGTGTACCAGACCACGGCCTGACCTGCGACCAAGCCAAACAGCGCGATCAGCGCAATCTTGCCGTTCTTCCAGTTGCCGAAGGCTTCGCTCAGCGGTTCTTTGGACGTGCGGCCCTCTTCCTTCATCTTCTTGAAGGCGGGGCTCTCATTCATCTGCAGTCGGATGTAGAGCGAAATCGCCAGCAGGAAGATGGAGCCGATGAAAGGAACACGCCAGCCCCAGGCATTGAACGCCTTGACCATGGTCGGGCTGCCGTTGGCCATCAGAACCGCCGCGCCGTCCTTCATCAGCGGCACATCCGCATAGGCGCCGTTGACGTAGCCTTGCACCGACAGGATCACGATCAGCGACAGCAACAGGCCCAGCGTCGCCGTGGTCTGGATGAAGGCTGTGAAGTAGCCGCGCTGGTTGGCCGGCGCGTGTTCGGCCACGTAGATCGCCGCCCCGCCATACTCGCCGCCCAGAGCCAGGCCCTGCGCCATGCGCAGCATGATCAAGATGATGGGGGCCGCCACGCCAATGCTTTCGTAGTTCGGCAGCACACCCACCAGGAAGGTCGATATGCCCATGATGACAATCGTCATCAGGAAGGTGTATTTGCGGCCGATCCGGTCGCCCAATGCGCCGAAAACCAGCGCGCCGAACGGGCGCACGATGAAGCCAGCAGCAAAGGCCAGCAGCGCGAACACGTTGCGTGTGTTTTCCGGGAAGGCGGTGAAGAACTGCGCCCCGATGATCGCGGCCAGCGCGCCGTAGAGGTAGAAGTCGTACCACTCGAAAATAGTGCCCGCCGAAGAGGCCATGATCACCTTCTTCTCTTCGCGGGTCATCGCGCGGGATCGTTCCCGTACGTTGTTCAGCGTATCTGTTGTTGCCATGCTGCTTGCTCCATGTGTGCCTGGCACTTTAGCCAGGCGGTTCTCTGCCGCAGCTGCCCTGCGGATTGCTTGAATTCCTCCAGACCCTGGGCCTGGAGACGATGTGCTGTCACAGGCGCCCACTGCCTGCAGAAATCTGTTCCATTCCGCCCGAGCCCGAGCCTGCTTGGCACGGGCTGCCAACACGTCAATCCAGTGCAAAACGCCTTCGACGTCGAAACAGGGCCGCAGCACAACACGCTGCGCGCAGTGGCTTGCTGGCGCTTCACTTACAGGCCCACCGCCGAATGCGATCCACGGCTGCTCGGCGCGAATGTGGCGGAGCTTGCTTACGGCAAAATTTCAAGTTGCGTCCCGGCGCTGCAATGCCCGGGAAAGCCCTATGAAAATGGGTGTCGAACGACCGTGAACGCTTCACACCCAGACCAACGCCTTCGTGGTCTTACCGCGCCCCGGCGCCAGCAACGCCACCGGCCGCACTTTCTACGCTCGGTCGGCATGGAGCACGTCGTAGCCGAGGAGAAAATCCCAGCAGCACCGTGGCGCTGCCCAGCCACAGGCCGCTGCCCTGGCCGGGCTGGGTCCAGCGCCGCACGCGGCGGCGGGCGCCCAGCGCCAGGCGGTCCCAGGGGCCCAGCGCGCGCTCGCGGCGGTCGGCCAGCCAGGGGCGCAGCAGATGCAGCGCCACCGACACCTGCTGCAGCCGGCCGGCCGACAGCGCACCGTCGCGCCGGCCCAGCAGCAGCGCCAGGCGCGGCGCTTCGGGCTCGCCGCCGTCGAGCAGCAGCGTGGCCAGATGCGCATGGCCGACCGCCCGCGCCAGCTGGTCGTGGCACAGCGTGACCAGGCCGGTGTCGCGTTGCAGCGCCGCGTTGGTGCCTGCGGCCATGCCGGTCGCGGCATGGCCGCTTGCGTCGACCGTGCCGACGGCAGGCCCGGCAGGCGCTGGCGGGTAGACGATGTCCACGCCCTGGTCGAAGGTCTCGTCCAGCGCGGCTTCGAGCAGCTGCACGTTCTCGGCATTGCGCTCGAAGCGGTCAATGTGGCTGATGGCCAGGGCGCGCGCGCAGTGGCCGTCGTGCACGCCCAGCACCACTTGGTCGCAGCCGGTCGCCACCGCCAGCAGGTTGACCAGGGCCAGCGCCGCGGCGCCGAACTCGGGCTCCTGCATCACCCGCGCCACCAGGTCGAGCAGGCCCACCAGCTGGGGCGAGATCACGGCCAGTGCAGTGCCGGAGCCGGCCCCGGCCGTGGCCAGGGCCGGGGCCGGCGCGGCTGGCAGGTCAGCCACCAGCTGGGCCCGCAGCAGCCATTCGTTCAGACCGGCGCGGTCGCGGGCGACAATCTGCAGCAAGGCCAGCGTCGGCCCTTCGGCGGCCACCAGGCGCACCGCGGCCACCAGGTCGCCGCCGGCCTGCGGTGCCTGGGCCTGGGCCTGGCCCTGGCCCTGGCACCACCACGCCGCGGGCGCGGCACAGCAGGATCAGGCACACCGCCAGGCGGTTCCAGAAAGCCGCATCCTGCGGCGCGCCGCGCAGTGCGCCCAAGCTGTCGAGCACCTGCTGCGCGTCCATCGTCGAGACCGGCACCGGCTGCTCGGTCGTCACCGCCCTGCCCCACCCGCCAAGCACCTCCCGGCCGGCAACGCCGCAGCCGGCACGGTCCGCCGGGCCGCGCCGCCGCATTGACTCATCAGATTTGCTCGCCGAGCTGACCTGTTGCCTCGCGCAAGTTGCTACCCGTCGGATGGCCCGGCGGGAGCAGCGCAACGTGACGAGGCAAATCCGCATGGCAACACGCCAGGCGTTGATTGAGGCCCAGCGGCCGCGATATCGCAGCGCGGCGTTCAGTGATCGGATCAAGTTCCTCGACAAGTTCGTGGCGTCGACCTGCCACCACGGGTTTGCATCGGCAGTCCGGTGCCTAGTCAGGGCAAGGGGCTAAGGCAACGCTGAACAAGTCCCTCGCGGCGCGGTCAGCCCTGTTTCGGGCGGTCTGCGGCGTTGCAAATCCTCGCCATAGCTGGCTATGGCTGTGGTTTGCGCCTTGCAGCCCATCCCAAACCAGGGCGCCCACACTCGCCAGGACTTGTTCAGCATTGCCCTGAGGCTCGGCGGCGAGTCGGCATCGGGCACCGTCCCGGCGCGCCGAGCGAGGCACAATTCGCACGTTAGGGCGACGTTTGGTGTCGCCAGATGCGTAGCCAGGCCCCACACCAGGTTGGCAAGCTATTGATTCACACAGGGATTTCAGAACAATGAAACTAGCCACCTGGAACGTCAACTCACTGGCCGTGCGCCTGCCGCAGGTGCTGGACTGGCTGGCGGTTCAGCAGCCCGAGGTACTGGTGCTGCAGGAAACCAAGCTGACCGATGACAAGTTTCCGCAAGTCGACATCAGCGCCGCCGGCTGGCACAGCGTGTGGTTCGGCCAAAAAACCTACAACGGCGTGGCCTTGCTGTCGCGCAGCGAAGCCGTGGACGTGGTGCGTAACCTGCCCGGTTTCGATGACCCGCAGGCACGGGTGATCGCCGCCACGGTGGACGGCCTGCGGGTGATCGGCGCCTATTTCCCCAACGGCCAGGCGCCGGGCAGCGACAAGTTCGCCTACAAGATGGCCTGGCTGGACGCGCTGCGGGCTTTTGTGGCCGCCGAGCTGGCGCGCCACCCGCGCTTGGTGCTGATGGGCGACTACAACATCGCGCCCGAAGACCGCGACGTGTTCGACCCGGTGGCCTGGGCCGGCCAGATCCATTGCACCCCCGAGGAACGCGGCCACTTCAGCGCCTTGTGCGGGCTGGGGCTGGTCGACGCCTTCCGTCTGTTCGAGCAGCCGGTCAAAAGCTGGAGCTGGTGGGACTATCGCAACCTGGCCTTCCGCAAAAACCAGGGCCTGCGCATCGACCACATCCTGGTCAGCGAGGCCCTGCGCCCGCAGGTGGCGGCCTGCCTGATCGACAAGCTGCCGCGCAAGAACGAGCGGCCCAGCGACCACGCACCGGTGCTGGTTGAACTGACAGGTTGACAAGGCGCGAATGCACCTGCTGTGCACGCCGATCTTGCGCCTGCGCGGCTCGCCGTACCGGAGTACGGCTGCGCTGCTCAGCACAAGCTCGACGCGCTCGCGACGGTGCCTTCACAGCTTGTCGCGGCGCGCGACTTCACTGCAGTTCAGTTCAGTCGTCCAGGCCCAGTTCCTGGATCTTGCGCGTGATGGTGTTGCGGCCGATGCCCAGCCGGTGGGCGGCTTCGATACGCCGGCCGCGGGTGATCTCGAGCGCGGTGTGGATCAGCTGGCCCTCGAACTGCCGGGTCAGCGTGTCCCAGACCTCGGTGTCGCCCGCTTCGAGCAGCCGGCGGGTTTCACGCTGCAAGTCGGTCAGCCAGCTGGGTTGCCCGGCCATCACCGGCAGGCCGCCCACCGGCGTGGCCTGCGCTGCGCTGCCGGTGTGCGTCGGCAACGGCGCCGCCACGCCGGCCGCTGCCTCGTGCCCAAGCGGCAGCGACAGCGACAGCGCAGGTGCCTGGCGGGCGACGTCGGTGGCCATCAACTCGGGTGGCAAATCCTTGGGCTCGATCACCTGGGCCGGCGCCATCACGGTCAGCCAGTGACAGATGTTTTCCAGCTGCCGCACGTTGCCGGGGAAGTCAAAGACCATCAACCGTTCAACCGCCGCATCGGTGATGCGCTTGGCATCCACCCCCAGCTCCTTGGCGCTCTTGCCGAGGAAGAAGCGGGTCAGCGAGGGCACGTCTTCGCGGCGCTCGCGCAATGCCGGCAGGCGCAGGCGGATGACGTTGAGGCGGTGGAACAAATCCTCGCGGAACGCGCCTTCGCGCACCCGTTGCTCCAGGTTCTGGTGGGTGGCGGCTATCACCCGCACATTGGCCTTCAGCGGCTGGTGGCCGCCCACGCGGTAGAACTGGCCGTCGCTCAGCACCCGCAACAAGCGGGTCTGCAGATCAAACGGCATGTCGCCGATTTCGTCGAGGAACAGCGTGCCGCCGTCGGCCTGCTCGAAGCGGCCGCGGCGCATGGTCTGCGCGCCGGTGAAGGCGCCCCGCTCATGGCCGAACAGCTCGCTCTCCAACAGGTCTTTCGGGATCGCCGCGGTGTTGATCGCGATGAACGGGCCGCCGGTGCCGCCCTTGCCGGCATCACCCCGCGGGCTGTGCTTGTGCAGCGCACGGGCCACCAGCTCTTTGCCCGAGCCCGATTCGCCGGTGATCAACACCGTGACGTTGCTCTGGCTCAGC
>JAYVDE010000277.1:0-5559 GCA_043749575.1 Burkholderiaceae bacterium
GCCGTGCTGCGCGAAGTTGAAGCGCTGGCCGCCAGGGGGATGCGTGTTCTGGCATTCGCCGCCAAGCCCGCGCACGGGCAGACCGGCATCGAGATGGACGATACGCACAGCGGCTTCACGCTGCTCGGGCTGCTGGGCATGATCGACCCGCCGCGCCCAGAGGCGATCGCGGCGATCAAGCTCTGCCATCAAGCCGGGATCACGGTGAAGATGATCACCGGCGACCACCAGGGCACGGCGCAGGCGATCGCCGAGCAGCTCAACATCCTGCCCTTGGCGCCCGGCGCGCCCAGAGCCATCACCGGGGCCGAGCTGGCCCGGATGTCCGACGCGCAGCTGCGCGATGCGGCCGGCGCGTGCAATGTGTTCGCGCGCGTTGCGCCGGAGCACAAACTCAAACTGGTGCGGGCCTTGCAAAGCCGCAACGAAGTGGTCGCGATGACCGGCGACGGCGTCAACGACGCGCCCGCGCTCAAGCAGGCGAACATCGGCGTGGCGATGGGCATCACCGGTACCAGCGTCTCCAAAGAGGCGGCGGCCATCGTGTTGGCCGATGACAACTTCGCGTCGATCGCCGCAGCGGTTGAAGAAGGGCGGCGGGTCTACGACAACCTCATCAAGTCACTGGCCTTCGTGCTGCCGACCAACCTCGGGTTGGCGCTGATACTGATGTGGGCGGTGGCCTTCTTCCCGTTCGTCGAGCTCACGCACATCATCGACGGCGTGACGCACACGGTGCGCGAGCTGCTGCTGCCGATGGCACCGGCGCAGCTGCTGTGGATCAATCTGGTGGCTGCGGTGACGCTGGCGCTGCCGCTGGCGTTTGAGGCGAAAGAGCCCGACATCATGAGCCGCCCGCCACGCGACCCGGGCGCGCCGGTGCTGAGCGGGTTCATCGTCATGCGCACCTTCGTGGTGGCGATTCTGATGACCGCCGGGGCGATCGGGCTCTTTCTCTACGAGTTCGAGGTGGCGGGGGCTGGCGGGCCCGAAGCGCTGGCCAAGGCGCAGACGATGGCCGTCACCACGGTGATCCTGTTCCAGATTTTCTACCTGCTCAACTGCCGCTCGCTGCGCGATTCAGTGCGCAAGATCGGCGTGTTCAGCAACCAGACGGTGTTTGCCGGCATCGCGGCGATCATTGCGCTGCAGGCCATGTTCATCTACGCCCCGTTCATGCATGCGATCTTCGATTCCGCTCCCCTCGCCCCCGCCGATGTGCTTGCGAGCGTTCTCGTGGGCGCCGTCATCCTGCCGGTGGTTGGTTTGGAAAAGTGGTGGCGCAGGCGGCGCACGGTCGCGCAAAAGCAAGGCAGCCCGATGCAAAGCGATCAGCAGTGAACCACGCCCACAACCTGCAATTCTTGTCCGCATGGTTTCGCAATCCACGCCAGGCCGGGGCCCTGTTGCCGAGCGGCGCGAGTCTGGCCCAAGCAATGGCGGCGCCGGTCGACCCGGCGCGTGGACTGGTGATCGAACTCGGCGTCGGCACCGGCGCGATCACCCGCGCCTTGATCGCGCGGGGCGTGACGCCTGAGCAGTTGATCCTGGTGGAGAAAGATCCAGCACTGTTTGCCGAAATGCAACGGCGCTTCCCAGGGGTTGTCGCGCTGCAAGGCGACGCGGCCCACCTGGGCCGGCTGCTCAGCCGTGCCGGGGCGGGCCGCCCTGGCACCTTGGTGTCGAGCTTGCCGCTGCTCAGCATGGGGCGCCGGCAGCGCCTGCGGGTGCTGCTTCAGATGTTTGCCGTCCTGGGGGTGGGCGGCGAGCTGGTCCAGTTCACCTATTCCCCGCTGCCGCCGATTCCGGCTGTGCTTGCGGTCGCGCTGGGTGTAGCGGGCACGCGAGTTGCCCGCGTTTTCTCAAACCTTCCGCCTGCCGCCGTCTGGGTTTATCGGGTTTGCCAGCCACGGTCAAGCCTCGGCAAGAGCAAGGCCTGAACAGCCCTGAGACTTCGCTCGCTGATGCGCTGGAACTCGACCGCGCCTGCATCGCGGAGGACAAGACTCTGATGAGTCAACCGGTCACGGTCACGGTCACGCGGGCCGCCGCACGGGTTGGTCGCGCGCTCCGATCAAGCCGAGGGAACGCCCAACGCTGCAAAGTGGACCACCCATTCGCGTTGCGGGTCGATGGCCACCAGCGCGGCGGCCTCAGCGTCGTAGAAGGCGCCGACCGCGCACACGCCCAGGCCGCGCGCGCCCGCTTCGATGTAAATGCGCTCGCCGACCAGCCCGGCTTCGATGAACGCGTGGCGGTAGCCGCGTGCCGGGCCGCTGGCGTCGGCGGCCAAGGTGGCACGCTCGATCGCCAGCACGAACACGGCCGCCGCGCCGCCGATGGCGTCCTGGTCGAAGGCGGCGGCCTGGGCGGCGGCGCGCAGGTCGGTGGTGGCGCGGCGCGCCAGCAGCCGGTGCGGCCCGCTTTCGTAACGGTAGGCCCCCGGCGCCAGGCCGGCGACGGCGTTGACGACCACATACACCTGCACCGCCGCTGACAGCAGCGGTGGGCTGCGGGCCGCTGTCATGCCGGCGAGCACGCCGGCCAAGGCATCAAGCGACAGCGGCGTTGGCGCAAAGCGTCGCACCGAGCGGCGCGTGGCGATGATGGCGAGCACATCGGCCACGCCCGCCGCGGCGGGCGGCAGCGGGCGTGCGCCCACAGGCGCGGCAACGGGTGCCGGCGGTGCAGCCGCAGGTGAAGCTGCAGGTGAAGCCGAGATGGGCGGCGCGGCGGCGCGCAGCGAGGTGGCCAGGTGCACGGCACTCGTCACGCCCAGCGGCAGGGCCTGCTCGGCCGGTGAGGGCGGCAAGAGCCAGCGTGTTGCCGGCTGCGTCGTCCGCTCTGCGGCGGTCGCCGGCAGCGCCGCGCCCACTGATGTTGGCCCGGGCGCCGCCCTCGGCCGCAGCGCCACCAGGGCGAGCACGCCCTCTTCGCCCTCGTCGACGCCCAGCGTGGCAGCGGCGCGCGACTCGTCGAAACGCTTGACAAAGTCGGCATGGGCGCCCTGGGCGTCGGTGGCAAGCCGCAGGTTCTCCAGCGCATGCCCCAGGTCGGCCAGCACATAGCGGTAGCTGCGGTCGCGGTACTTGTGGCCGGTGCGGCGGAACACTGCGGTGGCGAGAATGACCGCCGCGGCGCCGTGCAACAACGGCTCTGCGGGCGCGCCGAGCGCCGCGTCGGCCGGCGCCGCCCCGGCCAGCCGTTCCAGCGCATGAGCCTGGGCGTCGTAGTGCCACAGCCCGGGCGGCAAACCCGCCACCGCGCGCGCCGCCACGTACAACTCGGTAGAAAACAGCGCCCCCGACGACGGCGACGCGCGCAGCTTGACGGGACCGCGCGCGTCGGTCACACCGGCCGTGTGCCAGAGCACCGCGCCCAGCGCCTGCAGGCCGAACGGCGTTGCATCAGCCGAGGCCGGTGGCAAAACGATGCGTGGCGCAGCCGGGTACTGCTTGAAGGGCGGCGGCGGGTCGCCCCAGTCGACGCTCGGTGCACGCAGCAGAACACCCACGCGTGTGTGAGTCGAAAAGGCGTGGTAGCGCTCGACGAGTTGCAAGGCGGCGCCTGATTCGCCAAGTGAGACGGCCGGGCTGCTGTCTGCGCCGCCGCCGGCACCGGGCGCAGGCCACTCGACGCGCAACTCGCTGCGCCCGTGGCGCAGGCCCAAAACGAAGGCCGTGCCGGTGGCGAGCAGCAGGCCGAGCGTGCCGAGCCAGCGGCGCCGGCCGTGGCCGGCGTTCTGGCCCGAATCGGCGCTCGCCGCAAGGGCAGCGTTCGGCGCGTGCGTGACATAGCGCCAGGCGATGCGAAAGTTGAACGCCAGGTGCAGCGCCACCAGCAACACCGTGGTGTAGCCGAACAGGTAGTGCCAATCAAACGCCGGCAACTGCTGGTTGGCGACCCAGAAGATGCCCAGCCCCGCCGTCGTCGCCACATAGCCGGTCAGCAGCAGGCTGGACCAGATGTTGAGCGCGCGGCGTGACGGCCCGCGCCGCCGCCGCAGGGCCTGCAGCGCGAGCAGCGTCGCCGCGATGAGCAAGGGCAGTGCGACCCAAAGAAGCTTTGGCATGCTGCATCACCTCGCATCTATTTTTGGCGGCGCTTGTCGAATGCTGATTCTCGAATGGGCGCAAGCTCGGGTCGAACACCGCGCGCCATCCCTTCCCCAGCGCGCTTGCCCACCGTGCTTGCCCACCGCGCGCTAAACATTGCCGGCGCTGACTTGAACCGGGGCCGGGCTGCGCAGGCGCAGCATGCGCGAGAGCCAGGCAGCGGCCACAGCCGCGAGCACGTGCTTGACGGTATGGCCGCTGATCCAGCCGCCCGCCGCGAAGACCTGGTGGTCCAGGCGCTCGGCCGCCAGCGCCGTGGCATACAGCGCCAGCACCCACAGCAGATCGCCTCCGCGGGTGTAGCGCGGCGCGAACAGCCACAGCAGCAGCGGGATCAACAGCATCGGGTAGAAGTGAATCAGGCCGTACAGGCGCAGATCGCCGCTGCCGGCGCGCTCGCTCAACACCCAGTAGACAACGCTGAACGGGCCGGCCGCCGCCAACCAGGGAAACAGCCGCAGGCCGATGCGCGGGCCCAGACGCTCGACCAGCACGGCGCTGAGCAGCGACATGTTGGCCAGGCTCATCGGCAACCGGTCCCAGAACAAGCTGCCGTGGCTGGGCGCGAGGTGGTAGACCACCGAGCCGAAACCGACCGCCACGAGGCTCGCGAAAAACACCGCATAGGGCCGGCGTTCGCGTCCATCGGCAAACGACGAGCCCGATTTCGACAGCCGCCGCAGGCCGACGGCGCCAACGATCAGGAACCCCAGGTTGGACACGACGTTCAGCGCGTGCGGCACGCCGAGCAGGCTGCGCTGGTCGGCGAAGTCGTGGTACTGCCCGGGCTGAGGGATAGGCGGCAACGCCGCGACAGCCAGCAGCGCGGCGATGCTCAGCAGCGCGATGGCCAGCAGTCGGCGGCGCTGAGCACTGGGAAAAAAGACCCGCATGTCACGGCTTTCCTTGATTGCGCAGGGCGGCGCTGGCATTGCGGCCAGCTCGGGCTCGCCCTTTCAGAAAAGTCTCACAGGGCCGGCACCGCAGCCGCGCAGCCGCGCCGGTCAACCCATGCGATCGCGCACAATAACGCCGGTCACGACCACTCGCTCGGGCAACAGGCTGCATGGCAACAGGCTGCATGGCATACCGCCCTCCGATGTTGCGCCCGGTCAACGCGCTGACGGGGCTGAATGCGAGTCGAAACCGCTGAGGCTTGACGCAAGACAACCCAACCGGGCAGCAAACACCGTTGAATCGTACATGGCACCCGCGCATCAACCCCAGGCTGTCTGCGAACAACAATTTGCCCTTGCGCCCCGTGCGCTCCGAGCAAGGCCGGGCGATGCGCGCCCGTCACCTTGATGGAACACGCCGACTTGTCAGCTCGGTCCGACCCGCCGGACATGCCGCACATGCCGGAGATGCCGGACATCGAAGCGTTGGCACTGCGCTTGCTGGCGACGGTGCGCAGCGTGGCCGACGAGTTGCGGCCGCAGGCGGG